>JAHYJN010000004.1 GCA_019428905.1 Candidatus Brevefilum sp. | reverse complement strand
GCGGTCAACCAGGCCGATCTTGGCGGATTCAGCCGGGACGAATGAGCCCATCTGCGCCATCAACACGATCAGCGCCACCTGGCGCAAAAAGGTGGATTTACAGCTCATGTTGGGGCCGGTGATGATGCGGATAATCTCATTCTCGTCGAAGATCGCATCGTTGGGGACAAAACGTTCTGAAGTGCGCAGTTTCTCCACCACGGGGTGACGGCCGTTGAGGATCTCAAGGCATTTTTCCCTGACCACTTCAGGTCGCCGATAACCGTGCAAAGCCCCAGCTTCGCCCAATGATACAAAAGCATCCAGTTCTGCCAGGCCGCGCGATGTTTCTAATAAATCTCGAGCCCCCCCTGCCAGCTCTTCACACACCTGCCCGAACACCCGGCTTTCAATTTCATGGATGCGTTCCTCTGCGTTCAAGACGAGGGTTTCGTACTCCTTCAGCTCAGGGGTGATATACCGTTCAGCATTGACCAGGGTTTGTTTCCGGATGTATTCTTCCGGCACAAGCTCGGTGTTTGACTTGGTGACCTCAATGTAATAACCATAGACTTTGTTATAGCCAACTTTCAGCGATTTAATGCTTGTACGGGCTTTCTCTGTTTTTTCGAGGTCAGCAATCCATTGGCGGGCATGCTGCGAAGCGTCCAGCACATTATCCAATTCTGTAGAAAAGCCTTTACGGATCACGCCTATATTTGCCAGCGTGGCCGGGGGTTCATCCTGGATGGCCGCGTTGAGCAGCGCTAACTGGTCCTGGCATAAATGGATCCTGGTCAGGGTTTTTTGAATTGCGGGTTCATCATCTTGAAAAAGCCCCTTTAATTCTGGGATGCGGGCTAGGTTTTCACGCATGGAAACCAGGTCGCGTGGGATAGCATGGCCAGATATGACCCGGTTTGTCAGCCGCTCGAGGTCATCAAAAGCATCCAGGGCATCCATGGTTTCCGCCCGGATCAGCCCTTGGCTGAAGAAAAAAGCGACAGCATCCAGGCGGCGCTGGATGTGATCCACATTGAGCAACGGTTTGCTGACCCATTGGTGCAGCAGCCGTCCTCCCATGGGCGTGCGTGTGTAATCCAGGACGCCCAACAGGGACCCGTACGTCTTCCCAGAGCGGATGGTCTCCGTCAGTTCCAGGTTGCGCCGGGTTTCGGCATCCAGCACCATGAATTCATCTAAGGTGTAAGTGGTCAGGTGTGTGAGCAGTTTGAGGGATTGTCGCTGCGTATCTTCAATATAAGCCAGGATTGCACCTGCCGCGCGGATCGCCATGGGCTTACCGCGCAACCCAAATCCGTCCAGGGTGACCACGCCAAAATGATCTTTGAGGGTATCCGTGCAGCGGCCGAGTTCGTAATGCCAGCTTTCGTAGGCAGAGGTAAAACCGGGCAGCGTATCGGGCTGAGTCAGGGAATCCGGCCAGAGGGTCTCAGCAGGCTGCAGCCTGAAGAGTTCCGAACGGATCTGGTCCTGGACGTCTTTGCCGGTCATCTCGGTGACTGCGAATTCACCGGTTGAGATGTCGACATAGGCCAATCCCGCCCGACCTTCCTGGTAAAAAACCGTCGCCAGGTAATTGTTATGCTGGTGCTGAAGCAGGCCCGGTTCGACCACCGTCCCCGGGGTGACAATGCGCACAACTTCACGCGGCACCAAACCGTTTTCGGGTTCATCTGAAACCTGCTCGCAGATCGCTACGTGGTAGCCCTTGCTGATCAGGCGCGAAAGATAGTTCTCAGCCGCATGATGGGGAATGCCGGCCATGGGGACGCGCACCCCTTTCGACACCGGCCGCGAGGTGAGGACGATGTCCAATTCTCGGGATGTGATCTTGGCATCTTCATCAAAGGTTTCGTAAAAATCACCTAGGCGGAAGAAGACGATCGCATCGGGATGCTGGCGTTTAATATCCAGGTATTGGCGTCGCAGAGGGGTGAGTTGGTTCATAAAATCCAGATCAATTTTCTTGAATTTTTGGTGATAATTTGTTACGATTTTTTTGTATCCCTAATTTAACGTCTCATGCAAGTAAACCTGCACTTGATCGAGGGCTTCAGCCAGCTTGCTGGGGTCTTTCCCGCCAGCCTGGGCGAGTGAAGGCCTGCCGCCGCCACCGCCCCCAACCACACTGGCGACTTTTTGAACCAGTTTGCCAGCATGTAACCCGTGTTTGACCAGGTCATCTGTTACTGCAGCGATTAATAAGGGTTTACCTTCATGCTCTGATGCCAGCACTACCACCCCTGTGGGGTATCTTTGGCGGAATTTGTCCGCCATTTCTCGCAGCGCTTCCATATCGGCATTGGGCAGGATCGCTTTCAAGACCGGAATGCCTTCAACCTGCTCGACCTCATCCAGGATTTGATCAAAGGCGCTTCCGACCAGCTGCACCCGTAATTTCTCATTCTCCTTTTCGGCGTTGGTTAATGCCTGGGAGAGGTTTTCGATCCTGGTCAATGTTTCTGCAGGTGATGTTCCTAAATAGGCGTTGACCTGATCGAGGGTGTTCATGCGTTCCCGAACCAGTTGATATGCGCCCCAGCCAGTCACCGCTTCAATGCGCCGGATGCCGGAAGCGATACTGCCTTCATAGGTGATCAGGAACAGTCCGATGTCACCGGTTTCGTCAACATGCGTGCCCCCGCACAGCTCATAGGAAAGCACATTCTCCTCACCAATGCTGATCGTGCGGACAACCCCTTCATATTTCTCTCCGAACAGCGCCATGGCGCCTTCGTTGATCGCTTCATCCAAAGGTTTTTGTGCGATGTGAAGCCGGTAATTGGCCAAGATTGAGCGGTTGACCTGCCCCTCAACAGCCAGGATTTCCTCCCGGGTCATCGCTTCGGGGTGGTTAAAGTCAAACCTGAGCCGGTCGGGGGCAACCAATGATCCTGCTTGCCGGGCATGACGCCCCAGGACGTTTTGCAGGGCAGCATGCAGCAGGTGGGTGGCGGTATGGTTGCGCATGATCTGGATGCGGCGATCTTGATCGACTTGTGCCAGTGCCAGGTCACCAACTTTAGGCCTTCCTTCGATGACCTCACCGACATGAATGATCACGCCTGCTGCCGGTTTCCGCATGGCGGTGACCTTGATGGTCCAGCGTTCCCCGTCTGCGCTGACAATCTGGCCGGTATCAGAGACCTGGCCGCCAGATTCAACATAAAACCCAGTTTTGGGCAGCAAGACATCAACCAGTTCACCAGTTTGAGCAGAATCTGCCAGTTGTCCGGATTTGATCAAAGCCAGCACTTCAACGGGTTCATGAATTGATTGATAGGGGTCATAGATGACGCCGGTTGGTGTCAGTTTAGCATCCTTGGTAAGATTGTTGAAAAGTTTGGTGTAGATTTCGACATCTTCACCGCCCAATTCGCCAAACGCTTTGCCGGCACCTGAAATGATGCGGTGTTTTTCCATCGCTTGTTGATACCCCTCAGCATCCACATCGAGGCCTTGTTCTTGGGCGATATCGCGGGTGATTTCGAGGGGCAGTCCCAAAGTGGCATACAGGTCAAACGCTTTTTCACCGGACAATTCACGCGCCCCGCTGGCTTTTAGCTCTGATAATAGCTCATCCAGGTGTTCTAAACCCGTGTGGACCGTCTTTGCGAAGCGTTTTTCTTCCCGGGTCAGGTTATCCAGGATTGTTTCAGCATTACGCTTGAGTTCTGAATAGAAGTCGCCATATTCCTCGATCACGACCTGGGCGACTTTGGCCATAAATGGTTCATGCAACCCTAATTTCATACCGAATCGAGCTGCTCGGCGCACAAGCATGCGGCAGATATAGTTCCTGCCGATGTTCCCGGGTACCACACCATCGGCGATCAGGAAGGTGGTGGCGCGGGCATGGTCAGCAATCACGCGGTATGGGGTTTGGTTCGCTTGACGGTCTTGATCGCTGTGACCTGACAGGTCTTGCACACATTTCATCAGCGGTATAAACAGGTCGGTCTGATAATTGGAAGGGGTATCCTGCATGATCGATACAATCCGTTCAAAACCCATGCCGGTATCCACGTGCGTTTTTGCTAAAGGCACCATTTCGGTTGGCGAAAGGCGGTTGTACTGGATAAAAACATTGTTCCAAAACTCAAGGTACCGACCGCAGTCACCATTTACCTGGCACACATGATCCGGATCATCACCCATTTCGCAGAAATCTGGGCCGCGATCGATGTGAATTTCGCTATCCGGTCCACAGGGACCGGTGTCGGCCATCTCCCAAAAATTTTCTTTGCGCCCAAAAGGCAATAAATGCTCCGGGTTGAAGCCCGGCTGCGCAAGCCAAATATCGGCAGCTTCCCGGTCCTCTGGAATTTCGTCCAATTCATCCTTGAAATAAGTAGCCCACAGGCGGTCCTTGGGTAAGCCCCACACCTCTGTCATCAGTTCCCAGGCCCAGGAAATGGCTTCCTTTTTGTAGTAATCTCCAAATGACCAGTTGCCCAACATTTCAAAGAATGTGTGGTGGGTATTGTCGCGACCCACCTGTTCGAGGTCATTATGTTTGCCTGAGACCCGTAAACATTTTTGGGAATTGACTGCACGGGTGTAGGGTCGCTGATCGGTACCGAGGAAGACATTCTTAAATTGGACCATCCCGGCATTGGTGAACAGCAAGGTTGAATCTCCCCCGGGGACGAGGGAGGCAGAAGGAACAAATGTATGGCCGCGTTCGACAAAAAAATCAATAAAGCTTTGTCGAATTTCCGCACCTGTGGGTTTTTCTTGCATAAAAACTCCTAACACGGTTGAATTTAAGTGATAGCTTGGAAACTGCTGCTGCAAGATGGAGGTCACTATCATCTTAAAGGCTGATTGTTTCACTAGCTTGTAAATTATACGATATTTGAGGTGGGGTTGGGAAATAGATTTGCCAATGCATGAAGGGAAACGAAACACCAAGCACCTGGTTAAGCTTATAGTAGAATAAACACCGTTTTAATTGGCAAGTTTTTACTAACACGAGACTGAATGACTGAAAATCGAAGGCTAAAGGTGAAGGACAATACCCGCCCCTGGCTGCGCGGTGTGATCGCGGCTTTGCCGATCATGTTAGGATACCTTCCGGTTGGGTTTGCTTATGGTGTGCTGGCGCAAAAGGCGGGACTATCCACCTTGAATACCATGTTGATGTCGATGATTGTATTTGCCGGATCGGCGCAGCTGATCGCAGTGGGGTTGGTCGCCAATGGCATTGGACCACTAACGATCATCCTGACCGCGTTTGTTGTGAACCTGCGGCATTTGCTCTTTTCGGCAGCTATTTTTCCGCACCTTACGCATTGGCGAAAAAGGGAACTGGCAGTTTTTGCATCTGAATTGACCGATGAGACCTTTGCATTGCATTCGACACGTTTTGAGCGTGAGCAGGTCGAAAAATCTGAGGCTTTCGCCATCAACATTGTTTCCCATATCACGTGGGTGCTGGGTGGGTGGTTGGGGGTTGTCGCTGGTCAACTGGTCGTAGAGATTGAGCCGCTGGCGTTGGATTATGTGCTGCCGGCCATGTTTATCGGGTTGCTGGTTATGCAGATTAAGAGCCGCACGCAGGTTTGGGTCGCTTTATTGGCTGGAACAGCATCGGTTGCTTTCCTCCTATTGGGTTTCAACCAATGGCATGTGATCATTGCCACGATGATCGGCGCGACGTTTGGCGCATGGATTGATGGATGGACGAGAATTTAGTTTTATTAACCATTATCGGGATGGCTGTGGTGACTTATCTGCCGCGCCTGATCCCATTGTTGGCACTGTCTGGCAAGACGTTACCACCTGCGATTGTTGCTTGGCTGCGTCATGTGCCCCCAGCTGTTTTGGCAGCCATGCTGCTGCCAGCACTATTATTCAAAGATGGAGAATTGGCTTTTGGTTCAGACAACCTGTTCTTTTGGGCGGCCATACCAACATTTGCCGCTGCGATTCTCACAAAGAGTTTATTTATCCCGGTAATCGTTGGGATGTTGGTGGTGATTGTTGGACGGCTATTCGGGGGATAGAGATCTATCCTAATACATTCAAGGATAATTATTACTAGGACTGTGTTAATTTTTCGGGGGAGAGGAGGGTGAAGTGGCGTGTGGTTCATGGTATGAGCACACGCCACATATTCACCACTGAATATATGCTAATGTATTAAGAATACCTCTGGCCCAATCCTGGGCTCGTTCCAGCTCACCCTCAAGCAGGGGGCCTTCTGTCCCGCTGACGCCAAATCCCTCACTGGGCAGCGCCAGGTCCGCACCGGCTTTGGCGAGTGCTTTAGCGATCTTTGTATCGGCATACCCAAACAGCTTGATCAAAAATTTTAAAAAGCCAGATTCTGTTTGTTCAAGGGGGATGCGAGTATCAAAGGCGGCCCCTTTGACCCCGGACAAAGCATTCGGTTCCAGACCCTTGATAAAGTTCATGGTAGCAGGCATTGGCCTGAAAGCCCGGGTTGGCGACCCGACAAACAGGATTTTCAGGTTTTCAAGATCTTCTTTGGTGACCTTGGACACATTGATCACCAGCGCATCCCCTAGTGTCTCGCCGATTGCCTCGGCAATTTTCTCAGTGTTGCCAAATACTGAATCATAAACAACCAATTTTTCCGCCATTTTGTTCACCTCATTTGTCATTTATGTCTATAGAATCGGGATAATATTTTTGATGATGCCTTTTGATGGTCTGTCTCGCGAATATTTTGTCCTTGGCAAGAAAAAGAACTTGAAAAAATCAATCCAGGATTTGCCTTCCCGCAAGTGCACGCAGCAAGGTGTTCTGGTCTGCGTATTCGAGGTCGCCACCTACTGGTAAGCCGCGCGCCAAACGGGTGACACGGATGTCGAGGGCCGCCATACGTTCATTGAGGTACATGGCAGTGGCATCGCCTTCCATGCTCGGGTTGGTGGCCAGGATCACCTCGTCGAAATGACCAGCCTGGAGGCGTGTGATCAGCTCTTGGATTTTGAGGTCTTCGGGGCCAATCCCCTCGATGGGTGAGAGCACCCCATGCAGGACATGATAGAGGCCATTAAAGCCGGCCGTTTTTTCGATAGCCAGCACATCCAGGGGTTCTTCGACAACGCATAACACCCCCCGGTCGCGCTGATCGCTGCTGCAAACCTCACAGATGGGGCGGTCTTTGTGGGTGATATTAAAACACACTTCGCATAGACTTGTATCCTGTTTGATGCCGGTCAGCGCTTGTGCCAGGCTGAGGGAGAGCTCTTCAGGTGCCCTCAGCAGGTAAAAGGTCAGACGCGAGGCGGTTTTAGGACCGATGCCAGGCAGCCTTGAGAAGGCATCGATTAAATTCTGAACAGGTTCAGGCAGTGTGCGCATGGCGAATGATCACAGCCCCAGGCCTAAGCCGCCCAGCATGTCCGTGAAGGGCGCCATCTTTTCTGATGCTAGCTCACGCGATTTATCCAGTGCTGCGTTCACGCCGCTGGTGATCAGGTCCTGCAACATTTCAGCATCTGCATCTTCAAGCAGTTCTGGGACGATCTCTACCGATTTACATACCTGGTCACCGGTCATGGTGACGCTAATCGCGCCGCCGCCTACTGTCGCTGTGACGGTTTCTTCTGCCAATTGAGCCTGGGCTTGTGCCATTTGCTCTTGCATTTGCTGGATTTGGGCCATCATTCCGCCGCCGCCCATGGTGGGCTTGGGACGATTGTATCCTTTTGCCATATTGATTTCCTTTCAAGACTAATCCGATGATGACTTTTCTTCTTTCGCGCTGCTGATTTTACCACCCAGGTCACGGGTTGCGGTACCGACCATGCCGTCTTTGTCAATTTGAAGGTTATCGGGGATGTTGCTGCCGTCGTGGGAGGTAACGATACATTTTACGAGTAAGGGTTGACCCAATACCTCTTCAAGGATATCCGCTGTGAGGGTGATATTGCCTTCTTTTTCCATCATGCTTTTGAGTGTATCTGATGAAAAGCCAAGGATCAGTGTGTTGTCTTTAACGCCGGCTAATTTTGCTGTGTTCAGCAAGCCTTCCGTGCGCGGGTTGTGCTTTTTGACCATGGCTTTGATCTTCCCCCACGCGCGCTTGACCTCGGTGATCGAGATTACCTCGCCAGGAAGGGTAGCAAACGTGGTTTCATCCCCAGCTGGTTCAGGGTCCGGGTCCTGTCTATTTTCTTGAGGGACTGGTTTTTGTTTAACTGGTTTTTCTACCGGGCTTTCCTGGCGGCTGGCTGCTTTAGGAGTCGTATCGACACCTGTTTTCTTTGCTTCAGGTTTGGGTTCAGATCGATGTTGAACGGGTTTTGATTGGGGTATTCCATCACTGATGACCTGGCTGGTAGAAGGAGTGGTTGGTTCGGTTAAAAAACTGGTGACTGCCAATTCAAGTCCTAACCCTGGATGCCAGTTGGCGCCTTCCTGTGTGGTTGCCTCGTTAAATGCTTCAATCGCCTTAAGCAACCCTGGCATTGAAAACTGCTCAGCATGCTCGACCAGTTTTTCTCCAACCGCTTGGCCGGCTTCGACCTGGTCTTTGTTTCCCATTTTATACAGCAAGATGTTTCGCAGGTAGTTGACAATTTGTCTGGCGAACTGGCGTGGATCTGTACCGCTGTCGAGAGCGTCGTTGATCAGGGTTAATCCGTTGGCGGCGTCTTTTTCCACCAGCGCACTGGTGACCTCAATCACCCGCAAGCTGGTTGCCGTACCCAAAATGCTTTGCGCCTGATCGAGGGTAATGTGTTCGCCGGTTGAGGTTAATTGGTCCAGCAGAGAGATCGCATCCCGCAGACTGCCGGTGGCCTGTCGGGCGATCTCCGCGAAGACGGGTTCATCGATGTCAATGTTTTCTTCCAGGCTTTTCTCTTTGAGGTACGCCACAATCTCTTTGACGGGGATTCGGCGGAACTCATGGCGTTGGCAGCGTGAGAGGACTGTCGCTGGGATTTTGTGTATTTCAGTGGTCGCCAAAACAAAAATGGCATGGGGCGGCGGCTCTTCCAGTGTTTTTAGCAGTGCGTTAAAGGCGGCCGTTGAGAGCATGTGCACTTCGTCGATGATGTAAACCTTGTATCGGCCTTGGGAGGGTGAGAAATTAATCTTATCTCGCAGATCACGAACGTCATCGACACTGGTGTTGGAAGCAGCGTCGATTTCAATCAAATCTAAAAACCGACCGGCATTAAGTGATAAACAGTGCTCGCAGGCATTGCATGGCCGGTTGGTGAGGTCGGGGTCCAAACAGTTGACTGCTTTTGCCAACAGGCGAGCGGTGGTTGTTTTGCCTGTGCCGCGCGGTCCGGCGAATAAATAGGCGTGGGCAACACGGTCATTCACAACAGCGTTCTTGAGCGTCTGGATCACATGATCTTGCGCTGTTACTTGGTCCCAACCTTGCGGGCGCCATTTTCGGTAAAGTGCTTTGGTCATAATCTCATTCTTTTTCAGGGTATCGAATAGGATGCTATTAATTCGCCAGCCGCATTCAATAGGCGTGCTGTCTCACCGGATTGCCAGATGGGTACATCTGCCTGCCAATACAATTCTATCACCGTATTGGTACCGGTTTTAGAAAGGACCTTAATCGCTCCGCCGCTGTTCAAGATCAACGCTGGGAAGGTGAATTCATTTCCGGTCTCATCGCGCAGCTGCCAGGCAGTCAGATCAGCCGGGTTATCGCCGCGGTTGATAATCTCCACATATTCGACTGCCAAATCACCAGCGCCGACGATGGTGCGGATATCAATGGTGATATCTTGATCCGAAAATTCACCCGTAGATTGATCAAGATCTGGGGCGGCGTCGATAATTACTTCATCCGGAGATGATGCTGATTCTGAAGCGGTTGTTCTGACTTCTGGCCGGGGATGTGCTCGCTCCCACATCCACAATACTGCCAGAGTTGTGGCAGCTGAAACGATGATGTTGAGCAAGATGAACAGTAGAATGCGTGATCTTTTTCCCATGATTGCGTCCTTCCCACAGACTCAAATGATAGCACACCTTGGGTTTTTTGCCCAAAATTCAGTGTATGATCTTCAACGATATTTTTTTTAATTTTGCTGACCCTGGTGATAAAATTGGCTGATATGGTGCTTAACAAACCGATAACAAAACCTTCGGATTTTCTTAATAGGGATATGATATCTTATAAGAGGTTGAGCTTTTTCTTCTCTCCTTTCAAGCTCGACCTAAATCCAAAGTTGTGAGTAAGCTCCAATTTTGTAACAAGGTGAGGTTTATGAAGCAAAGCAGGCGTTTGGTGAGGCGCCTGCTTTGTGATTCAACGTCTGGTGAATTGGCTAAGATTTGTCAAAGGCCAATTCTTTGATATGTTCAATATGATCGCGTTGGTGCCAGAGAGTACGCCGGATGATTTTTCTAAAGGACCAAAATTCTCCTTCGATCCCCCTTACTTCGACTTTATCAGCAAAACTGGGGAAGATTTGATCGATGAGCTGTGAAGTCTGGTTGAGGCGCGCTGCGTGCTCGGGCAAAAGGTCACCCCGTTTCAGGGAAATCAAATCCAAACGTGAAAGGTACCACACTTCGGCGTTGGCGATATGTTTGGCAATACCCAAAATATTCCACCGCTGACCCGGATGTTCTTTGATGAGAATTTCAGGATCAAGCGTGCTTAAACCAGCCAGCAGTTCGTCGCGCTGCCAATGGAATATTTTTAAACTTTGCTCGATCTCTTTGCTGGAAAGAGGACGCCAATCATCGATAAACCAGGCGTTGATCTCGTATCCTTCACCGGGCGGCGCTGCTCGATAGTCCATGCCCATGCGAAAGGTTTCATATTTTTCGACAACACGCAGGTCCAGGTCATCAAACTCAACCCATGATGCATCGGTATGGTTCCTGATCCAATGTTCGTAGGCAGCCAGTGCCATGGGAAGGTAAATCAGGGCTTCAGACTCATCGCTGCCATAGGCAAAACATCCTGGATGGTCCAGTGCCCATGCTAATGATCGACCCTCAATATTATTTTCCAATCCGATGCGAATGTGCATTGTTGTTTCTCCTTCGTTGATTCTCCCATTTTAACCGAAAATTATTCGGCTGAAGTTTTGATGAAGCCATTTAAAAGAGAAGGAATAAATTTGCACAACGATGTATTCTCATTCTTTACAGGTTTTCTGTGTACCCTGGTCAGTCCAGACGTGCGAAGCAACGCAGAAGATTGTATAATCGGCATAGGACTTAAACTTCGAAGAGGACGAACTGACTATGACCGTTGTATTAAAAGAAATACGCACCACCCGCCAGATTTGCCAGTTCATCAGGTTTGCCGAAGGCTTGTACCGGGGCAACCCCTATTACGTCCCAGCCCTGATGATGGATGAGATGAACACCCTTCACCCGAAGAAGAACCCCTCCTTTGCCCATTGCGAGGCCCGTTATTGGCTGGCCTATCAGGATGGGCACATCGTGGGCCGCGTGGCGGGCATCCTTAACCACAAGCACATGGAAAAATGGAACGAGATCTACCTGCGCTTCGGTTGGCTGGATTTTGTGGATGACCTGGCCGTATCAACAGCCCTGCTAGGAGCGGTGGAAGATTGGGCGCGGGAGTTGGGCATGGAAGCTGTCCATGGTCCCCTGGGCTTCACCGATCTAGACCGGGAGGGCATGCTGGTTGAAGGCTTTGACGAACTGGGCACCCTGGCCACACTCTATAATCATCCTTATTATCCCGAACACCTCGATCAGTTGGGCTACCGGAAGGCCGTAGATTGGGTGGAATATGAGTTAAAAGTGGGTAAAGAACCACCGGAGAAAGTTACCCGGGCCGCAAAGATTGTACTCAAACGCAACAACCTGCGCCTGCTAGACATCCGCCGCAAGGGTGATCTGCTGGCTTATGTGCCGCAATTGTTTAACCTGATCAATGAGGAGTACAGTCACCTCTATGGCACGCTGCCCCTGACCGACGCAGAGATGCAGCATTACACCGATGCCTATTTCGGCTTTATCGATCCGGATTATGTGCCCTTCATTGTAAATGAAGATGATGAGATGGTTGCCTTTGGCGTCACGATTCCCTCCCTCTCGAAGGCTCTGCAGAAGAGCCGCGGGCGGCTGTTGCCCCTGGGCTGGTGGCGCCTGCTGCGCGCCTTGCGCAATAACGACCGGGCTGACCTCTACCTGGTGGCGGTCAAAAAACGCTATCAGGGCCAGGGCTTGACCCTGGTGATGATGGAACATATCTACCGCGTCTTCGCCGAACACGGGATCACCATAGCCGAATCTAACCCGGAGCTGGAAACCAACGTAGACATACAGGGACAGTGGAAGCTGATGGAAAAACGTCAGCACAAACGCCGCCGGGTGTTCATCAAGAAACTGGACTGAACGGCTGCCCGGACTGAAAAGACAGAATTGGCCGGCAGCAGATGATATCTGTCTCTGTCTATCCCTCAACCACCAGGGCAAAGCCAATCACGCCCGAACCAGCATGGACGGACAAGCCGGGGGTAAATTCCACCACCAGGGGATCTACGCCCTCCAACGGCAGGGCTGCCTTGAGCAGGTCGAACAGACTCCGGGCGCCCTTTTCGTTGTTGACGTGGAACAGACCGATGCGCGCGATGGCAGCATCTGTGGTGCTCTCCTGGGCCAGTTGCACTAGGCGAGCCCTCGCTTTGCCCCAGGTGCGCACCTTCTCAAGGAGGTCCAGCTTGCCCTCGTCCGAGGTCAGGATCGGCTTGATCTCGAGGGTGTCGGCAAATCCGGCGGCCATTTTTCCCATCCGACCGCCCATGGCCAAATATTTAAGAGTCGGCAGGGCTGCAAAGACGAAGGTGTTCGCCTGTACAGCCTTTACCTTGGCCAGAACCGCATCCCTGTCTGCGCCGCTATCGACGGCCTCTGCGGCCGCCAAAACCTGGAAGCCCTCCGCCAGGCTTAGCTGCAAGGAGTCGAACAAGGTGATGTCCCTGTCTGGCAGGAGCTCCGCCGCCATCACAGCCGCGTTATACGTGGCACTGACCTTGCTGGAACAGGTGATGCAGATCACCTGCAGTGCGCCCTCCGCAAAGGCCTGTTCATAAGCCCGCTTGAAGGCCTCCGGTGAGGGGGCCGCAGTGGTCGGCAGGGTCTTGCGCGCATCAATCATGGCAAATAATTTCTCATCATCGATGTCTTCCCCTGTAACATAGGATTCTTCGCCAAACTGGATGTTGATCGGCACACGGATGATGCCATATTTTTCAGCGATATGGTCGGGAATGCTGGAATTGGTGTCGGTTATCAAAGCAATTTTGGGCATGGGGAGGTCCTTTGTCGATTGAATAATAAAATAAATGACTTCAGATGAGCTTACCATTATACTATCATCGATTAAAACACAGACCCGTTGTATTGGTTTCACCATTAAGCGTAATCCTGATTAGCAAAACCGCGCCAGATCTACATTCCGACTCTCGCCACGATACTAGCGCAGCCTTTCGGACGAAAACGGCCTGCCGTGAGCGTCCATTCCTGATTGAGCCGCATCTTCAATCCTGCCAGGTATTTCACCCAGCAACTGACATAACGCCGACCCTGGTTTTATCATTTTTTCCGGATAATAAAAGCTCAACCGATTACTCATGGGCAATCGGCATTGCATCCGAATCCCGAATTAGATCATTGAGAAAACCGGCATGATCATCATGGTGGTGGGTCAGGAATAAAAAGCGGATCTTCTTTACGGATATGCCTAGTTTTTTCAACTTCGCAGGTCGCGATCGTCATCACGTTCACACCCTGTATCAATTTGCAAATAACCGTCATCACAGGGAAGTAAACAAACAGACGACATACATAACCGGATTACAATGATTTCCATGTCGTGGCCCTCTCTACGGTATGCATGCGCACCTTTGATGAAAAAATCGAGTTGGATAAATGGTAAGTTATCCTGTATTTAATGCCAGCATTTCGGAAGCACTAATATGTTACAGAAAACAGTGCGTTTTGGAAAAGCTTGGGTGATTCAGAAGTTCAGAACAAAAAAAATTAGCATGACCTGTTTTTCTTGTATCTTTTCCCCTTTCTTTATTGGAGCGCAGGGCTTAAAACCGCTAATCTTCCTGCAATAATGTTTTTCTAGAAACGGAAATGCCCCCACCCCCTGCCATCAGCACGCTTAGGTGGAGCCCCTCAATTCTATTGCTGATAGATGATAAAAAAAGGATTCAGTCATCTTTGCTTTTTTGCAGCCCACTGAAGCTGATCAGGGCGAATAAAGCGCCGATCAATCCAACGACCAAGTATACAACAGCACTCATGGACTTCCTCCTTTCCTTCACTTCAAACAAATAAATAATCAATCCTATTCGTTCAGGCTTATAAAAAACCTCATTGAGTTTTGGATATGTGTGCACTGTACAACACCGCAGGTGAGATTTGGTCACGCTAAGTATCTTATTTGTTGCCAATTATTTCTCCCCCATGCAAAAGAACTGATCCATTAAAGCCAAATGGCCAGGATCTAACCGGTCATTTGACTGCAAGGTAACTGCCCAGCCTGTGAGGAGATAGGGGGGTGTGGCGTGGCGGTTTTGCTGCCACACTACATCCCCCCACCTAGTATCAGCCGACCTACCTGAGCAATAACGATGCGGGTTAAGTTAGGCCTGATTTGGGTTCAATCTGTGAAAACGGGGATATGACCGAGGGAGATGATATCCGACCACTTGGCCCGCTCACCTTCGGTGAGGATGGCCGCTTCTGCAATGACCTGCGCGCCGGCTTTTTCCAGGATCATATGCATGCCCTGTAAAGTCGAACCTGTGCTGATCACATCATCAACGATAACCACTTTCTTGCCTTGCACCAATTCACGGTCTTTTTCATCAAGGTACAGGGTTTGCGGCTCTCCGGTGGTGATTGAAAGCGTCTCAGACTGCAAAGCTTGACCCATGTAGGGTTTATAAGATTTGCGTAGAATGACATAGGGTTTCCCGGTGACAACGGATAATGCGTAGGCAATTGGGATGCTTTTTGCTTCTGCGGTCACCAAGACATCGTAGTCAACTGGCTCAAGTTTTTCTGCCAGGGAGTCTGCGCATGCCTCGACCAACGCTGTATCTCCAAGGATATTGAGGATGGCAATCCGCAAGCCGGGTTTGATCTCAAATAATTCCAGTTCACGGTGTAAACCCGCGATATCGATACCATAAGTTTCTCGTTCTTGCATCATTTCGTCTCCAATTGAGTCTAGCGAACAATCGTTTTGATTATAATGCAAGTTCAGAATAACTCAATATGGGAGCTTGTGATGTTTGTGTTCAACATATCCCCACAAGGTGACCACACGACCAGGTTAAATTTAGAACGTGCCGGGGACGCCGACCCTGGCACGTTCTTATAAGGAGGAGAAGAAGAGAAGTCGCCTTTACTAGTTTCTATCTTACAGGAATCTTTAGAATCATGCTTGACGATTACCCTACGATTACCCTACGATTGGTCGGTAAACCAAAAAAGTTTAGATTTTTGAGAGATTGATTGGGTTGATTTTAAGGTAAGATAGGGCAATACACATGTCAATATTGTTTATAAAGAGGTGCAGCTTGGGGTTGACATTTGCTCAACTAGAGGAAACGCCGATTGGGCCGATCAGTTTTTTGGCTGGTGATCAGGGTTTAAGGCGTGTGGCTTTTTCTAACCTGATGATGCTCAAGGAATCCCATTCCATTGTCGATAATGAACCATCATTGAAAGGATTGGAAACCCTTGCTACCTTATTGGTGGAGATGAATGCTTATTTGTTTGGCATCCAGCGGACGTTTTCAGTGGACATCGATTGGGACGTTGTGGGCGGCTTTCAGCAGCAAGTGTTAAGAATTACCGCTGAGATTCCCTTTGGGGGTATTACTTCTTATGGCGCCATCGCTGAACAGATGGGGAAACCCGGTGCTGCCCGCGCAGTAGGCGCGGCGCTGAGCTCCAACCCGCTGCCGATCGTCATCCCCTGCCACAGGGTGGTCGGATCGGATTATCGTTTGAATGGGTTTATTGGTGGTGTAGAAACCAAGGCCTTTTTGCTAAGGTTGGAAGGCCATACGGTCACAAATCATCAAATTGAACATCCATGAATAACCTGGTGGTAAATAGAAAGGACTGCGATGAATGAACTTGATACAATGAATTTTGAGGGGTTTAAGTCGGGTTATGTTGCCATGATTGGAAAACCTAATGTTGGTAAATCAACCTTGTTGAACCACTACATGGGTCAGAAGATCGCTGCCGTTTCTTACAAGCCACAGACCACACGCCGCCGCCAGTTAGGCATCCTGACCACCGATGCTGCCCAGGTGATCTTTGTCGATACGCCCGGGTTGCACGCAGGCGCATTTAAGCTGAGTGAATTCATCAACCAGGAAGCAAGGTATGCCCTGATGGATGCGGACCTGATCCTGTTCATTGTGGATGCCAGCGGGCCTCCTGATGATGAAGATCGGCAATTGGCACAGGAAGTGATTGAAAAGGCTGGCCAAACCAAGAAGCTGTTGGTCTTGAACAAAATTGATCTGGTTGCACCTGAGGCAATTGCGCAAAACGAACAGTTATATGTTGACCTGCTGGATTTCGTTGATCAAATCCGCATTTCGGCTGTCACAGAAGCCGGGCGTGAGGCACTGTTGGCTCGCATCATTCAACTTCTGCCCGAAGGTCCCAAATATTTCCCAGAGGATCAGGTCACAGGAACCTACGAGCGTGAGATTGCCGAGGATCTGATCCGTGCTGCTGCACTGTCTTTTCTGCATGACGAGGTGCCTTATGGGATTTATGTGCGGGTTGATGATTATAAAACCCGTGAAAATGACATGCTGTATGTGCATGCCACCCTGATCGTGGAGCGAGATTCGCATAAAGGCATCGTGATCGGCAAAGGCGGAGGGATGATCAAGAAAATCAGCACGGCTGCCCGGCAGGAGATCGAAGAAATGAGCACCCAACCCGTATTCTTGGAATTAAAGGTTAAAGTTGAAAAGAACTGGCGCAATGATCCGAATTTCTTGAGCAGGTATGGTTTAAGCCATGACGCCTGAACTACTGGTTTTTGCTCTAGGGGTTTTGGGGATATTTGTGCTGGATTGGCTGGCTGTCGGCTTCAGCTGGATCAGGATTGAGCGGTTCACCAAACCGCTGGCGATGATCCTGGTCATCACCTGGACCATGGCTGCAGCAGGGTGGTCTATGCAGCCTATGGTTGTGCTGCTAATCCTGGCACAACTGTGTGGGCTTGCAGGTGATATTCTGCTAATGCTGCCCTCACGCTGGTTTCTGATGGGTTTGGGGGCATTTTTGGTGGGGCATCTGCTGTACATCAGCCTGCTGGTATGGAATGTTAGCCTGAGTATTCAAGGGGGTGGTTTCACAGAACTTAGTTTGGGATGGGTTTTGCTGATCTTAATCATTTGGGCGGCGGTAATACTCTCTTTTTACCGTTTTGTCGCGCCTAAGTCCCCAAGGTTGACCATGCCGCCCCTGTTGTGGATACCAATTCAGGTCTATGGCTGGATTCTGAGCGGTGTATTGATGCTTTCCATTCTTGCGGTTCTTTTAGCACCTGCTTTTTCGGCGACTATGCTCTTCTTGCCAGCAGGGGCGTTCCTGTTCTATATTTCTGATTCGCTGCTGGCCTATGACCGGTTCAAGCGAAAAATGCCGAAAATCAGGGTCTGGGTGATGGTCACCTATCATCTGGCGCAATTCAGCCTGGCATGGGGGTTTCTTACCTTTTTGGGTCAAGTTTGAACCGATCCATTTCTTTTTAACGCTTTGGTTCACTAAATATTGAAAGTGTTGAAAATCTCGTTTATTTCTATCGAATTTACCCTGTAGGGGCAACCCTTCGCGTAGCACTCTTCGAGCTGTGGTTGCCTAGCGTAGCACTCTTTGAGCAGGGCAGACACGGAGGTCTGCCCCTACATTTTGTCTCGATTTTGTAATAAATTTAATTATTCATTAATTTGGTCTTATTTTGGAAATGAGTTTACGAGCATATTATGTTTTTCAACACCTTCATTTCACTGGTTGAATCCCAATCAATTTAATGGCAACGCAGCTAATGGTTCCATCGAATGGTGTGGCTACCGAAACGGCGCCATGATACCATCACCATGCAAGTATCCATAAGATAATTGTTTTCCTTGCCGCTAACCCTCGCTTAAATTATTAGGCGAGGGCTTATGTTCTTAATTCTTCAGAAGGACAGATTGACCTCTTGACAAATTAGAACAATTGTTCTATAATTATTGGCAATCAACCCTGTTCAGCGATGGAGGTTCTCATGAATGCCAGTCAATCTGTCAAAATGTCGTTTTCGAAATCCCTAACTTTTTTGAAGATGCGTAAAGATGCCTTGTATGTGATCGTGTTTGTGTTGGCGCTGTTTGCTTTTGAAGCTTTCAATTACAGTACAACCGATTTTGCATTGTCTGACCTGCTGGGGGAACTGCGATTTGCAGGTATTGCCTGGTCGACCCTGCTATCATTCGCGTTCTGTGGGATTGATTTTGCGGGCATCGCCCTGCTGTTGGCCGCGCCAGCACATAAGGAAGACAACCGCTCGGCCTGGTTTATGTTTGGAGCTTGGATTTTAGCTGCCACGATGAATGCCATCCTCACCTGGTGGGGGGTGGTGCTGGCCATCCAGTCACACCCGGTGGTGAGCGCAGGTGTGGTGGATGAGGGCTTTGTCACCCGCACGGTACCGGTTTTCATCGCGTTGATGGTGTGGGTGCTTCGCATTTTGCTGGTCGGGAGCCTATCAAAGACGAGCGATCGCCGGGTGCAGGATACCAGCCCATCCGGTGCACAAACCATCTCGCGGCGGGAATTCCGCCAGGCGCAAAGCCGGGCTGCACACCCGTTACAGAGTAACCGCTCTGTCCCCGCCGGATTGAGCAATGCAGCCATCAACCAAACCCAGAACACAAAACGCGGCTACCGTCCAGAGCCGACCTACATCCCCATGCAAGATGAGGCCGTATTTCATTCGTTGAAGCCATCCGGGTCGGCCAAACGGCGGGTTTGATTGCGGGTGCTGATGATGGTTCTTGAATAAGATTGACATTTTCGGCAAGCCATAGTAAGATTTTCGTCACAAAACACCCGAAAATTGGCGAAGTAGCTCAATGGTAGAGCAGTGGACTCATAAGCCATTGGTTGGCGGTTCAAATCCGCCCTTCGCCATTTTTTTCTTTAATTGATTAAATAACTACATGTTTACCTGTTATTTCACCTGATGATATTTAACTCTGGGTTAATCAATCCTTTGATAAATCTCGGCGCCATTAACCCTGTCAATATGCTGATAATTTGAGCAGGTGAAATGGATGATTTTTTCTAAATCCGTTCCGTCTGCTGGGTGTGTTAATAGGCAGTCTTCCATGCTCATACCGTTGATAAAGGGATATGCGGGATTGCGAGTGTCCAGAATGAATTTTGGCGGATTGGATGTGATGTCATCCAGTAGAATCGCGGCTGATTCAGCTTGTAAGGGAGAGTGGTAGTATAACGAATCAACATAAGAAAACCGCGAGGGCGCAGATCGGTTTGAAATGTAGTTGATGCCAGTCTCCAGCCCCCACACCATGACCTGGTCATCTTCATCGGAGTTTTCCGTTATATACTG
This sequence comes from Candidatus Brevefilum sp., assembly GCA_019428905.1. Taxonomy (GTDB): domain Bacteria; phylum Chloroflexota; class Anaerolineae; order Anaerolineales; family Anaerolineaceae; genus Brevifilum. The sequence goes on along the minus strand of JAHYJN010000004.1, from coordinate 68,383 downwards.
CACCAATTCTCTGAATGGGTTATACGAATAGGGTCCGCCCATGCCTCGCAGTAACCGCCTGCCGGGTTGGGTTAACCCGATGATGAACAGCGCCAGAAATAGGATGGATGAAAGATAAGGACGGCTGTGTTTACGATCCATTTGCGTGAGCAGCAACCAGGCACCTGTGATAATTAGAATTATTGAAGCGTAAAAGGGGATGAAATAATGTGGATAATTGCGGCCTGATGCCGTTGCGAGGAAAAGGACGATGGGATAGTGTACAATCCCAAGCAGCAGGGGGTCGTTTATGTGAATTATTTTCTGATTTTCCAAGGGCTGCCAAGAGGTGAGGCGGATTGTTTTTGGTGGATCTCGCTTAATGTCCTTCAGCACAAAAGAAAACAGCAGGAATAAGATCACGAAAATTACACCGAAGGACAGTACGATGGTTTGTATGAGGCCAATTCCGGGCTTGGTGCTCATTAACTCTCCCACACCTACAAGAACCATGAAAAACAGGGCGGATAGCAGTAACAGCAACTTTCCTTTTTTTGTCAAGAGAAAACGCACCAGATGCGGAAAACTCAATCTGATCAGGTATAGCACCCCGCCAATCCAAGCGAGAAAAGTCAACACAAAAAAAGGATATTGAGAATTCACCTGGAAAATGTCAATTAATGCATAAATTCTTGCCATGGGTGCAATGTCAGAATAAGCGAAATTATAAACAAATGCCGCATTCCACCAATCTCTGACGGCATTGTTGATCAGCATGATAAAGAAAACAAACATGTTAGGGATAATAAACCCGATACCGATGGAAACCAATACCTTAAAGTTGAGCCATTGTTTTTCGATGATCATCTCCGCGAATAAGAGTAACCCAATTGCGATGGCGACATCGATATACGTTTGCTTAATATTGAACAGAATACCTGTAAGGATGCCGATGATAAAGTATTGGCGCAGTTGACGGGTTTTTATCCCGGGAGAAAGAAAAATGAATACGATGGCTGCAGAGAAAAGCAACGCATATTCTTCCGTGAAATTCCCGCTCATGTATTGAAATGCGGCCAGATAGGCCGCCGTCGTGATTAATAAGCTTGTGATGGGTTTGAATACTTGGCGTAACAGAAAATAACTTAGGAAAACCGTCATGATGAGGAATGCGACTTCAACACCCCATACACCCCAGCCTGAACCACCTCCCAAGAATAACCCCAAGGCGTTGATATAGAAAATGAAAGGCGGCTTGTGCTCCCAGACTTCACGATAGATGGTTTTTCCATCAAGAAGCTCGCGTCCAAGATACAGGTAAATACCTGAATCTCGATGGGGAACTTCCATAGCATAGGGATAGAAATACAGGGCCGATAAAATTACCAGGGTTACTAAGATTATCAAACAAATGCCATTCAAAATGATTGTCTTGGTTTTCATCGAGAAATTCCTGATTCTAGAAGTAGGCTTCTTGCATATTTTAGCCGAGTATTGCCGTTAACGGGTGATTTGCTAATTAAAAGTTTCGCAATATCCGGTTCCTCTGACAGCATGTTAATCAGTAATTGTCAACATCGCTTTGGGAAATTTGAATTCGCTTTTTTGGGACTGTATAATATTTATTAAGGTTACTTCTAAGCATGCAAGGGACCTTCAACAGCAGGGCTGCCTGATCTGTTACGAATTAAGCTTCTATTTGCATGCATAAGAAAGTGAGGATGTATGTTTGATCATAAATTGACGTTAGCAGACTACTTTCTGACAGTTCATCAGGTGATATCTCGAGGTGTGGATATTTCAAACGCCCATATTGATGGTTTCATTAAAGATGGATTTCCAAATGAAACAATATTTGATGGCTACCTAAATTATCTACATGCTTTGATTGTGCTGTTTGACTCTCATCATAAAACGGAAGATGATATCGCTTTTCCCTTTTTTCGAGAAGCCCTTCCAAACACACATTTTGAATGGTTGTTGGAGGACCATGACCTGATCACTGGGTTTATAGAAGAACTGCACCCTATCCTGGATGCTTTGAATAAACGAGAACAGGTCAACGTCAATTTGGTCCTGTGTAAGGACATTTTATTTAAAATGAGTGATCGTTGGTATGGGCATATCGGGCTGGAAGAGGAAGAATTCATCAATCTCATTGATGATTTGATTTCAAATGAGGAAAGGGTCCGTCTCTTCTCACAGTTTAAAAACTATAATTACAAACTTCTCAAACCACATAACTTAACTTTTCCCTTTATGCTTTATAATCTCGAACCACAAGATCAACGGCATATTGTAAACGCCTATTCTGAGGCGAGGTTTGCTGATCTAGATGCACCGGCGTGGAGAGCAGAATGGGAATCGATGATCCCGTTCTTGCTGGTTGCGTGAAGGATTGGATGTGTCGGGAAACAACCAGCTAAATGATTGCGGGCAGGTTAGATCATCGCAAGATGATCATGCTGATCCTGTCATTTGGAAAGGCAAAACTCAATTAATTAGTGTTAAGCAGATTGAATTGATGAACCTAAGTTGCAATCATCGAGGGTGACAATGAAAATAATGACTGACCTGACCCAGATTAAAAAAATCGCTGCCAAAAAGGAAGATGAAAACTGGGCGTATCGAGCCTACCTAAAAAGTCTTTCTGTGCCAACTGAAGAGATTGATGCGATTGTCCATCACATCCTGGCGGAGGTAACGGCACAGATCGACTGCACCCAATGCGGCAATTGTTGCAAGAAAATCCGACCAACGCTCGATGATGAAGATATTATTATTTTTGCAACTGGATTAAAAATGTCCGTGGACGAATTTCGTGAGCAGTACCTGGCTGTGGAAGAGGACGCTCCATCGGTCATAATTTTCAATGATTTGCCCTGTCCATTTTTAGTTAACTTACGCTGTGAGAATTATCCGAACCGCCCCAAAGAATGCCAATCTTATCCCCATCTTCACAAACCAGAATTTACCTCCAGGTCTATCAGTGTTCTTATGAATTACGAGATATGCCCGATTGTCTTCAATGTATTTGAACAGCTGAAGAAAGTACTTTGACGGGCATAATGTAGAACCAGGAAAAATTATTTCTCGCTTGTTAAGAGATATTATTAAAGTGCGATGTTAGGGGGAGAATGCTTGATTGAATCTGATCCAATCATTAAATTCATGTCTATTATGGATGATTTTTGCTTTTTTTTGGAACAATTAATTGAGAATATTCGTCTTAATGGCATAATCTCAAAAATGTTTAGCAGCAGTCTTGAGATTATTCAACAATTGACAATGTGGAGGTTGAGATGTTCGGAAAGAACTTGTTTGGATTTAGTGTGTTGGTGGTGATGATGCTGTTAGCAGCAGCATGTCAACCAAAAGCAGACCTGCCAAACCCGGCGTCGGTCTTTTGTGAAGAAAACGATGGAACTGTGGAGATTCGCCAGGATGAATCGGGTGGCCAGGTGGGTTACTGCGTTTTTGAGGATGGCAGCGAATGCGAAGAGTGGGCTTTCTACCGGGGCGAATGCCAGCCTGGTGAAAGCTTGGATACCCAGGTCGGTCTGCCAAATCCTGCTTCGATCTTCTGCGAAGAAAATGATGGAACTCTTGAGATTCTCCAGGATGAAGCAGGCGGCCAGGTGGGTTACTGCATCTTCAAGGACGGCAGCGAATGTGAAGAGTGGGCTTTCTACCGGGGCGAATGCCGACCCGGTGATCATTAGATTTCCCCTTCTGACTTGAGCAAAGTGCATTTGAGACCGTTGGTATGCTGTAGTCCCCTTCGATTGGCGCATTCTACCTGGTTTTAGTAAAAAGAGGTATCAAATGGATAAAAAAGGATATCCGAGAGTTGATTTCTGTCTAGCCAAATAATTCCAGTTCTGTGGCGCGGGTAATTAGGTGGAAAAACTCTGCGACTTTTGTCGAGGATGATGATTATCGCGTGTTCATCAAATAGCATGAGAAATTGAGCCAGTTGTCTCATTTATTAATTACCAAAAAATCGTTTTCGTTCAGCAAAAAAACGGGCTATGTTAAATTTTTGGCATAGGTAGTTTGTTGTACGCTTGAAAAGTTCCATTATTTTACTCAATGAATTATGCCGAGATAGATTGATTGAGTGGTGTTAGGAAAATTTGGGTTTAGTATGTCACCTGGTAGCTGCCAACCACAGGTTTCGATTACAAGTACGTTTGAGTTGAAGATCTCTGGACTTAAAATTCCCAATTCCATGGCATAAGTGAGTGTTTGTTCAATTGGCAAGGTCATGTAAGTTTCCAAACTTGCTGGCGGAATTCGGGCGATAATGGTTAGCACCAAATCATTGATTTTCGTATTTCCTTGGGTAACTGTAACCTTTGATCCGGCTAAAGTTTGTGCAATTTTTAAAACTTGATTTGATGTATATAAGCCTTGATTTAACCCGGTACCTTCAATTAAATTTCTGAACGGTTCTCCTTCACCTCCTACTCCAGAATGAACGCTGGCAAAGATTACTTTGCTTTGGTTGGAAAGTAAGATGTGATAGATGCAGGCGTTTCCATCGCCGTAAGTACAGTGCTCACTAGGTAAAAAAGAAATTTTTACCGACTTTCCGGAATTTATCTCATTTTTGGGTTCGATGATAATGGAAATTTGAGCCCCCTTTGGTGAAAAGTCGATTCCTTTTAACAAGGTTTTATGGGCTCTTTCTTGCTTGTTGATTTGCGTTTGAGGTTCATCTTGGACAATGAATGGCAGAAAATATTCATGGGTATTATCTACCTGAATAACAGCCGGATATATATCCTCAGTTCGTGCGGGGATATCTTTAACCTGTTCTAGTTTAATGGATGCCAAATTGAGGAATATTGGAAGCAAGCGGAAAGAAGGCCTGATTAATATTCCGCCAAGTGTGATGGAAGAAATTATTAAAAAAAACCACCAGTGTTTTTGATATTTTTCAGGAATTAGCCTTGATTTCATGATGAGATTGATAAATTTCTTGACTGTTGAAGATTCCAATCCTTTGAGGAATGTTTTCAATTTACGAAGCGGCAAATATCAACTTTTGTGATTTTCTTAATTTTTTATTTTTGGTTTTTTCCAGTTATCGAAAGCCATAATAATCCCAAAACTAATAAGGAAAGCTCCAAGTAGCCATTGGACGATATCTTCTGTTTGTAAATTGCTGTGTCCGCCCAATCTAGGTCGTTTTGTCGGTGTGTATGTCGGCGAAGGTGTGGGCGTGTTTGTTGGGGTGTGGGTTGGCGTGCTTGTTGGGGTGTGTGTTGGCGTGCTTGTTGGGGTGTGTGTTGGCGTGAGTGTGGCTGTTACCGTGGGTCTTGCTGTAGAAGTTGGCAGAATTTCATAAATTCGGATAGGTTGATAATCATCGCTGCACCAGAATGTGTCTTCATCAATAAGTTCGCAAACAGTTCCTTCAGGCGGAGCTGGGAGTGATTGATTTGCGCAATATGCTAATAATTCCCAAAAATCTCCATTGCAAAGACGAAAACGCTGTGCTGGGGAGTGACCTGGTACTTCTCCAATTCCCAAATCTTCACACACAACCCAACCATTTATCGGCATATTCTTCGGTGTAGATACATTTATCTTGGGGTAAACAAACTCCAATCCTAATAGCAGAAAAGAGGTCATAAATAGAATAATTGTGCTTGCATAAATCGGATGCTTCGTGAATGCTTTTTTGATCTTGCCCATGTTCTCACCTGGAATCTTTATTGGTTTTAAGAGAAAGTGCAAGTTTTATTCCACAATCTAAACTGAATCTTCAAAGATATCAGCGAAAGTGAAGAGTGGGCTTTCTACCGGGGCGATTGCCAACCCGGTGAGGAGTAGGCTTCTGCTTCAACCCAAACGGAAATGTATCTGAGACCGGGTGGGAAGCGAAAGTTACTTTTTGTAGGGGGTAAAGCGTTCCCCCTGATTTTGGTAAAAAGAGGAAACAAATAAAAGATGGATCGAAGTCATTGATATGCTCAACCAATCATCATTGAAAGCAACCAGTAAACCAAGATCAACGCACCAATAAACAATAAGGCACCCACAATTGCCCCCATCAAAAATTTTGCCCGTTCGGCAGAATCCATCGTGCTCCATTGAGATTTAAGTTCGGGGAGATAGTCGTCATCAGGCTCTTCCTGGGTAACAAACCAGCCCAATAAGGTCTTTCTTTTTCTCTTGGCTGGGGGTTTTTCGGAACTGGGCTGTTTTACCATATTTCGACCAAACCTTTCTGATATACAACATTCAGCATGTTGTATTATATACTTATTTTAATCGTTGAGATAACCCAGCATAACCAAGTTGATTCGAAAGATTTGTCGTATGTTGAATTATTTTTACAAGTATGCATACAATTTTATCGAAACCCCCAATTAAGTGAGCGAGTGTTATAATATGGTAGGAGCCACAAGATTATAAGTGAGGTTTTTATGGGTGAATTTATTACGATGAGAGATATTGATCAAGCGGTTGATGCCATTCGAGCTCGTATTGATATTGTACCTGAAGTTGGGTTGATATTGGGCACGGGCTTGGGTGAATTGGCGGAGAGTGTCGAAAACGCGGCGATTATTCCTACACCTCAACTACCGCGCTGGCCAATCTCAACGGTCGAGGGACACAAGGGGCGCCTGGTGATTGGTGAACTTGAGGGCGTGAAGGTGTTGGTGTTGCAAGGCCGCACCCATTACTATGAAGGCTATGGTATGGGGCACGTCACCATGCCCGTAAGGGTTATGCAGCGCTTGGGTTGTGATAAGCTGGTTGTGACCAATGCTGCTGGTGCGATCAACCCAGATTACGTTCCCGGCGATTTAATGGTGATCAATGATCACCTCAACCTGATTGGTATGGGCGGTGCAAATCCACTTAAGGGACCCAATCTCGAAGAGTTTGGACCCCGGTTTCCAGATATGAGCCAGCCATATGACAGGCAATTCTTGAAGCTTGCCCAACAAGCATGTGAGGAAGCTGGTATCAAGTACCAGGAGGGAGTGTATGTATCCCTCGCTGGGCCTTCCTTTGAGAGCCCTGCCGAACTGAGGTTCTTATTGGGAATTGGCGCCGATGCGGTTGGGATGTCAACAGTACCAGAAGTGATCGTTGCCAGGCATGGTGGGATGCGGGTATTAGGCATTTCAGGGATCAGCAATAAAGCTAACCTGGATGGAAGCACACTCACAACCCATGAAGAAGTCCTTGAAGCTGGGAAGGTGCTCGTACCCAAGTTAACGGCACTGATCCGTGGTTTTTTAACAAAGCTATAAGCCAGTGTTGAACTTTGCATTAACAGTCAACAGCAGCGACACTTAGTATGGATGCCCTACTGCAAAGTATTCTCCGTGGTTTGATCACGTTTCGAACCGGGATCTATATCGTATTAGGCTTGGGCATTTTGCTCTACTTACGTAAATTTTTGATTGGTTTACGGGAGTGGCAGCGTTCAGCGTTTGGGCTTGAGCGTAAGATGGCCCAAAGGACTTTGATCTCGGCTTCGACAGGATTAATCTTATTATTATTACTGGTTTTAGGCGAATTTTTATTGGTCACAATCATTGAGCCGCGAATGCCTGCGCAAGTATCAGAAATTTCTTCCGTCATCAACCCCCTCGCAGAACCAACAGCTACCTTGCTGCCTGATGAGGTCCAGGTTGCCTTGCCTGCTGGTGAAGACAGTGTAGACCAATCGGATCTGGTTTTTGAGTGCATTGAGGATGTTCTCGAGATCACTTACCCGGCTAATGGGGATACCATCAGTGGGACAGTTGAGGTTATCGGATCGGTGAATGTGGATAATTTTGGCTCGTATAAATATGAATATTCACCAACTGGAAATATCAATTGGGTCACCATCGCTGCAGGCAATCAATTGAAACTGGATGAAAGTATTGGATTTTGGTATACCAGTGCCTTGACGCCAGGGACCTACTTATTGCAATTGGTGCCATTAGATAATGTTGGCGAAGCGTTGACACCCTGTATTGTGACGGTTGAAGTTGTTGTGGAGGAATGAGGAAATCGATGCCTGAAATTGATGTTCGTCCAGTGGTTCCAGCGGATCTTGAATCATTATCAGCCTTTGAGCATGGCTATTATAGTGATTATGTCTGGCAAATGAGCTTGGATCTCAGTTCCGAAGCTGCTAAATCGGAGTTTCGCCGTACCCGACTACCACGCCGTGTTTTTGTACCATATCCGCGCGGAAGAGATGAGATCTTTCGAGATACAGCACAAGTTGAGGCGTTTCTAGTGGCGGTTTTGGATGACAACCTCGTGGGTTATGTGAAAGTCCAAACAGAAAAAGATGACCGGATTGCCCGGGTGACAGATCTGGTGGTATCTGCAGCTGTGCGCCGGCAAGGTATTGCCAGCGGCTTGTTGCTGGCAGTGATGGAATTGAGCTCTCACCGTAAGTATGGTGCACTGATCATGGAGATGCAATCGAAAAATGATCCTGCGATCACCATGGCTGGAAAATTAGGATTCAAATTCTGCGGCTACAGAGATCATTATTTCTCGAACAAAGAACTGGCAATTTTCTTCAGTAGGTTGATGCATTAATTTTGGGATCCGTTTGATGATATTTGGGATTACTTGGGCGAGCATATTACAAACCATCAGCCAAATTTTGTCTGCTGGTGTGGCGATCACTGCTATATCTTTGCTGCTATTTGCAATGGTGTATAACCTCCATGAAAGTGTTGTCAGAGCCTTTATCATGATCTTGGCCTGTGTAGTGGTGGTTTACACTGCAGAAACGATTGCCAGTGTCAGTGAACTGCCAATTATCATTGAAAACAGCCTGAGACTTAAGTGGGCCGGTATCGTATTTCTGCCAGCCACCTATCTGCATTTTGCCGATTCTTTATTAACCCTCACAGGCAGACCCAGCCGTGGAAGACGTTTTTGGGTTGTGCGTCTGGTTTATTTGTTATCGTTGTTGTTGGTTTTGCTGATCCCTTTCAATATTTTTGTTGGCCCATATGTTGAGTCCAGCTTGCCCGCACCATATTTGGCAAGAACAACTTTGACCAACTTTTTCGGGGTTTACTATATTGGCGTGATGATTGTAACCGGGACGATTCTATACCGCGCCTTTCAACGTACAGTGACCAAAACCAGCCGGCGCAGGATGATCTACCTGTTAACTGGGGCGACCATTGCTGCGGTGGGGATTTTCCCATACTTAATCTTTGGGTCTGGTCTGGTTGAGCAAGTGCCAATCCTGTTTTGGGCAGTTGTCAGCTTGAGTGATGTGCTGGTGGGTGGTTTTCTGGTCATTATGGCTTATTCGGTGGCGTTTTTTGGCGTGACCTGGCCTGACCGCCTGGTTAAAAGCCGGCTATTTAAATGGTTTTTACGAGGACCTTTCACCGCCTCAGTTGTTTTAGCTGTAACAACCATTGTCAGGCGGTTGGGTTTGTTGTGGGATGATCCTTATAATCCGTTTGTGCCCATCATCATGGTTGGCTTGATCCTGTTTATGGAATACTTGATCACGCTGCTGGCACCAGTTTGGGAACAGCTTTTGTTTTTTGGCAGCGACCGTAAAGAAATTTTGCGCATTCAATCTTTAGAAGATCATTTGTTGACCCGGTCCGATCTGCATCAATTTTTGGAAATTGTGACTGCGACCATCTGTGATCTACTGCAGGTCAAAGGTGCTTTCATCGCCACGATGGATGGCAGCGGCTTAGAAATGTTGACGACAACCGGGGATGATTCAGCATTTAAGGAAATTGAATCATCGGATGAAGTATTGGCACTGACGCTGGAAAATGGCAGTGATACCCAGGGAAAATTTCTTCGCTGGAGCGGTCATATGTTGATCCCCTTGGTGTTCAATGATCCTCAAAATGGAATAATCCTGTTGGGTCTGTGCGGTTTTCCCTGGCAAGAGACCCGGGAGATGGACCCCGAACACCTTCAATCAGTGAATTTGTTAACATACCGTGTCAGCATTGCACTCAGAGATTGGAAATTGCAACAACAGACATTCTTGGCTATCGAAAGTCTCCAACCGCAAGTTGCATTGATCCAGCAGTTGCGCGCAGCATCCAGCTATAACAAGACCAGTGTTTTATTGGATGAAGCCAACCTGCCCGAGGAAGACTTTGTCGATTGGGTTAAGGACGCTCTTTCACATTATTGGGGCGGTCCAAAGTTAACCGAAAGCCCATTATTGGGGTTGCGGGTTGTACAATCAGCGATCAGTGATTACGATGGCAGTCCAACAAATGCACTGCGGGGAATTTTGAAATCCGCGATTGAGCACATCAAACCTGAAGGCGAACGGCGGTTTACAGCCGAATGGATATTGTATAATATCCTAGAATTGAAGTTCCTGGAGGGGCGAAGAGTTCGAGAGGTGGCAAGCCGATTGGCGATGTCTGAAGCAGACCTTTACCGCAAACAAAAAGTGGCTTTAGAGGCTGTATCGAAAACAATTGTGAGTATGGAGTTAGCGGCGCGGGAGGAGGAGCAATCATGACGGCTCTTTTTGGGGTGGATAAGAAACGAGAAGATCAAGTGATTGATCATCAAGAAGAAAATTTACAAAATGGAGAAATTCCGCAAACACCGGATGAACCCGATGAGAACTGGTGGGCATCACTTTTGATCGATGAACCGCTTATCGATGATGCATCTGAAAACGATGAGCCCTCCATCCCAAACGTTATTCACACTGGTGAGTCGGAATACAACCCACCCCCTCTCAACTGGGAAAAGGTGATGGATCTGTATCACCAGGATGAGGTGATAGTTCTAAGAGTCGTCAGTTATAACCGGGGCGGAATCCTGGTTGAGGATGGTAACGTGAGCGGTTTTGTGCCAGTTTCACACCTGATTGACTTACCGATGGGTGCACCAGATACGGACCGTGAACAACTGCTAACCAGTTATTTGGGCCGAGAAATTGCTTTGAAAGTGATTGAATGCGAACCAGAAAATGAACGGGTTGTGTTTTCTGAGAGGGCTGCGTTGGCCGGTCCAGGTCAGCGTAAGGCGTTATTACACAGACTTGCTGAAGATGATGTTGTGAGCGGTTTTGTGACCAATGTCACTGCTTTCGGTGTTTTTGTAGACCTTGGTGGATTAGAAGGATTGATCCATGTATCTGAATTATCCTGGGGACGCGTCGAGCACCCGTCTCAAATCCTCAAAGTAGGGGAGGAAGTTGAGACCATGGTCATCCAAGTTATGCAAGACAAGAGTCGGATCGCTTTGTCCTTAAAACAGCTCAAGAAGAACCCTTGGGAAAGATTGTCGAAATCCCTTGCTCCAGGCAATGTGATCGATGCGGTCATTTCTTGTATCGTTAAATATGGCGCATTTGCCCGGTTGGATGAAGGCGTTGAGGGTTTGATTCACATCTCGATGATGAATTTCCCCAAAGGTTGTACCCACATTGATGATTTTCTTTATGAAGGTCAACCGGTGAAAGTCGGTGTAATCAGTATTGATTCACAAAAACGTCGATTGAGCTTAAAATTAGAAAGTTTTGAGTGAACTCATGGCAAGACGAAACCTAAAAGCCAAACAAACGTCAAGTAAAGCCCAACAAGAGCGCTTGTTTAAGGATCATGAAATACGAGAGCCGCGTACCGAACAACCGCTCAAGCGGTTTATTAGCTATGGTTGGGATTTATCGGGGATCTTACTCTTTACCGGGGCGTTGATCATGCTGCTGGGCATTTTAGGGGTCACTTTAGGAGCATTAATCACCCCTTTGGTGGCATTCTTAACTCGCTGGTTTGGGTTTGGTCGATTCTTAGTCGTAATTACCATGATTGTGGTCAGCTTACAATTTCTCCGCTGGCGCAAACAGCCTGTGGAAAACATCAACCTTGGACGGATTTTGGCTATTGAAATATCTGGTTTCATCTTGTTAGGTTTGCTGTCGATTATCAATGGGGGCTCAGTTGCTAGGGTTGAGGCAGGTCAGGACGCAGGGGGTATCGTGGGTTGGGGAATCGCCGAAATCTTTCGTATCACCGTTGGCCCAACAGCTGGTTTTATCACCTTATTTATTTTGTTGATAATCTCCCTGGTTGCGGCATTTCGGATTGTACCATGGCTTGAAAAGCTCGTCCAATTGCGAGTTAGCCAGATGCCAATTGAGGTTGATCGAGCCGGGGAAGCTGTCTCCCCAAAACCGGTCACCGGTGTGGTAAGTGCCCCTATTGAGGATCATCAAAAACCAGAAGTGCCACCCAAGAAATCCAATTGGCTTCCACCTGAATATCGTAAATCATTTAATACACCGGATATTGCTGATGAAACCCCTGATCGAGCGGTGGAAAGGTCAAACGACTTGCCCCCGTTGGACCTGTTGCTTAAGGGCGAATCATTCAAACCTGATAAACGTGCAATTAATCTGACGGCCGGTCTGATTGAGAAAACGTTGGATGAATTTGGCATTCCAGCCAAAGTGGTTGGCTTTCGGTCAGGGCCAACGGTGACACAGTTTGCCGTTGAACCGGGCTATATTGACAAATCTGATGACGACCGTCAAAAGATCCGTGTGTCGCAGATCTCATCTCTGCAGCGAGATCTGGCTTTGGCGTTGTCGGCTGAACGTCTCCGGATCGAGGCGCCTGTGCCGGGCAAATCATATGTTGGAATCGAAATTCCGAATCCTAACAGCACAGATGTTCAATTACGCCCTTTGATTGAATCTGAGGCGTTTTTGCGAGTGAATTCTCCCCTGGCACTAACCCTCGGGCGGGATGTCTCCGGGCGTCCGGTCGTATCCGATTTGGCAACCATGCCCCACTTATTGATTGCTGGCACAACTGGATCGGGTAAGAGTGTGTGCATTACCGCAATTACCATGTGTTTGGTCATGAATAACACCCCGGAGGATGTGAAGGTAGCGATGATTGACCCCAAGCGAGTTGAATTGATGCGTTTCAACGGTTTACCGCACCTGATGGGAACCGTTGAAACCGAAATCGAGCGCATTTTGGGCGTCTTACGCTGGGCTACCACCGAAATGGATTTTCGCTACAAACTGCTTGAAAAAGCCCGCTCTCGGAACATCGATGCCTACAACAAAAAATTAGAACACCAAAATAAGCCCAAATTGCCAAAAATCGTAATATTGATCGATGAACTGGCTGACTTGATGATTTCAGCTCCGGATGAAACTGAACATGCGATTATTCGGTTGGCCCAAAAGTCTCGTGCGGTTGGCATCCATTTGATCTTGGCGACCCAAAGACCCAGCACCGATGTCGTCACCGGTTTGATTAAAGCCAATTTCCCAACAAGGATCTCGTTTGCTGTGGCATCCTCGGTGGATTCGCGGGTAATTCTTGATACCGGCGGTGCTGAAACATTGCTTGGCAAGGGCGATATGCTCTTCATGCACCCAGAGATAGGGCTGCCATTGCGTGCCCAGGGTGTGATCGTGACGGATAAAGAACTCAACCGGGTGATCCGCTGGTGGCAGAAGAAGGCTGATGGTAAGCAGGTGCAGGCATTAGATCGTTATGATGATGCAGAATCACCCCCTTGGGAGGATAAGGTGGGTGAGGAGGATGCAAACAATGAGGACGATCTACTTGTAGAGGAAGCCATCAAGCTTATCAAGGCAGAGGGTCATGCCAGCGCTTCTTTTTTCCAGCGGCAATTGCGTGTAGGTTACCCAAGGGCTGCGCGCTTGGTCGATCAGTTGGTAGAGATGGGCATCCTTGGACCATCACAAGGGGGTGGAAGGGAGCGGGAGATTTTAATCGATCTTGATAGAAATCAAGATTTTGATTAACGCATTGTTTGACCACAATGTGATAAACTTATCGCCATGAGTCACACCAGAGATCAAGAGACAAAGACCTTCACCGATTTTTTACGCCGGATTTTAAAGGGTGTGTTTGATACAATTGGGGCGTTTTTAAATAGGATAGGGATTCGCCCGAACATGGTTACCACGGCGGGATTGCTGGGTAACATTGCTGCTGGAGTGTTAATTGCCACAGGTCAGCTGTTGTGGGGAGGTATCGTCGCGCTGATCACAGCCCCATTGGATGCGTTGGATGGGACCATGGCTCGCCTGCGGAATGAGCCTAGCCGATATGGCTCTTTTGTTGATTCGGTTTCTGACCGTTATTCAGAATTTGCCCTGTACGCGGGTTTACTGGTGTACTTTTCCGACACTGGTACCTGGCGGGATGCACTGTTGGTGTTTTTTGCGGCGATGGGTTCAATCCTGGTATCCTATGTTCGAGCTAAGGCTGAGGCATTGAATTATTCAGCTAAGGTTGGCTTATTTACGCGTGTGGAAAGGTATTTTGTCTTAATCCCTGGTATCATCCTGGGCTATCCCCATATTTCGCTGTGGATCTTGGCTATCTTAACCAACTTTACAGCATTGCAGCGATTTTGGCATGTACGAAAGCAAGCCAAAGAGGACGGAGAAATTAAACCGATCAGAGAGGAAGTGAAAAATGGCTGAAGGAATTAAAATAGGGCCATTGACCCTGAATTATTACGGCATGATTATCATGGCAGGTGTGATTGCAGCTGCTGTGTTGAGTTATATTGAGGCCAAACGGCGTGGTTTGGATACGGATATCGTATGGGACTCTTTACCTTGGGTCGTGATCGGTGGTGTGATCGGGGCACGCATTTGGCATATTCTGACTCCACCAGCATCAATGGTCGAACAGGGGGTCACCACCTGGTATTACCTGACTCATCCGCTGGATGCGATCGCCATCTGGCGTGGAGGTTTGGGTATTCCAGGCGCTGTGGCCGGCGGCGCTTTGGCTTTGTATCTCTACTCTCGCAAGCGGAATTTTAGTTTCATGTTGTGGGCAGATATTATCGTTCCTGGTTTAGCCCTCGCCCAAGCTATTGGCCGTTGGGGAAACTTTGTCAATCAGGAAGTTTACGGCAGTCCTTCAAATCTACCCTGGGCGATCACGATTGACCCACGCCATCGCCTGCCAGAATTCATTGATCAAGCCACTTACCATCCCTTGTTCTTATATGAATCCATCTTTAACCTGTTGAATATGGGTTTATTGCTCTGGCTAAACCGCAAGTATTCCGATAAATTGAAAGAGGGGGATGTCTTCTTATCGTATTTGATCACATACCCGGTTTTCAGATTCTTTTTGGAATTTCTCAGGTTGGATAACAGCTTTGTGGGCGGCGTGAACGCCAACCAGACATTCATGCTGGTGATCGCCTTATTCGCTGCTGGATCGATTGTTTGGCGGCATCGAGAGAAGCTTTTTTCTGGCAAATCTACACCCGAAACTGATGATGTTCAGTCAAAACCGAATGATGATCTTTAATCTGCTTCAGGTGTTCAGCAAAATTTTTAATCCAGCCGATCACTAACCAGGTTATCAATGGCTCAAATCATAATCTTAGGCACGGCGAATGCTGTTCCAGACAAGCACCACGCAAGCACCCACCTTTTAGTCGATGCGGGCGAACAGGTTATCCTGGTTGATTGCGCTGGCAACCCAGTTGTCAGGCTGGACCAGGCTGGGGTTGATCCACTTTCCATCACAGACTTGATCCTGACCCATTTTCACCCTGATCATGTATCAGGTGTGCCATTATTGTTGATGGATCTTTGGTTGATGGGCCGGAATAAGCCTTTGAATGTTATTGGGCTGGATGATGTTATCGACCGGACTGTTAAAGTGATGGAAATCTTTAATTGGAAGGATTGGGATGGTTTTTACCCGGTAAATTTTTATCGCCTGCCAGATGGTGAAAGGATGCTTTTAATAGATACAGATGACGTTAAAGTTTGGGCTTCAAAAGGATGCCACATGGTACCCTCCATTGGTCTGCGGATGCAGTTCCCCGTTGGATCCCTGTGTTATTCATCGGATACTGAACCGTGTGACGCCATAGAGCGATTAGCTGAAGGTGTGGATGTTCTAATTCACGAGTCTACGGGTGAAGGTGTCGGTCATTCATCCCCCAAGCAGGCGGGTGAAGTTGCCCAGCGCGCAGGTGTCAGAAAGCTGGTATTAATCCATTACCCGACGGATATTGATGTGGACGAGTGGGTTAATCAAGCCAAATCCACTTTTTCAGGTGAGGTTGTGCTTGCGACAGATTTAATGAACCTATCGATCTAAAAGAAAGACAGTTATAACGCCCCCCCAGAAAAGTTACCAACCTAGCAAGAAATCTTCCCAGTCCTCGTTTTGGTGGAGGTGTTTTCCAAACAGGTAGATAGCTGAATTTGGTGGATGTTTTGGCTTTTTTAAAGGATACATGCCGGACTGTTCGGGGGTCATACCGCCCTTTAGGTGGTTACAGCGTGGGCAAGCAGAGACGACATTGTCCCAACGTGTTTCTCCTCCTAAGCGCCGTGGGACAACATGGTCGATGGTGAGTTCGCTGGTTTGTTTTCCGCAATACTGGCAGGTGAAATGGTCTCTGCGAAATATTTCTTTCCGGGTTAATTTGACAATGGGTCTGGGGCGTTTGATCATCCTATTGAGTCGGATTACCGACGGGAGTGGATAGGTTTGGGAGACAGAGCGAATGACGCCCCTACCGTTTAAGATCAAAGTCGCTTTTTCCGCCAGGACCAGGTTAATGGCGCGATAGGTTGAGGTGATGTTGATCGGTTGGAAGTTGGTGTTTAGGACAAGCACGGGTTCGTTCATGGTGCACCATTAAGATTATAACCGTTTTGATGCTGATGTTAAGGGATAACACAAAAAGAAGCTAGATGAATGGACGCCCCACCAATTTTGTTTGTTTTAAATTATTTAATTACAAAAATTCAGTGTGGATTGTGCAAAAAAGTTAAAATTTCGGATAAAATAATTAGAAAGGAAGGTGGCTTATGAAACGTTGGCAATTGACTATTGGCATAATTTTGATCGTCCTTGGTATCATTGCTTTGATGAACCAGGTTTTCCCTAATTTAAACATCGGACGGTTTGTTGGGCCGTTGGTATTAATTGGGCTTGGACTGTTACTCATTTTGCGTCCTAGGTTTGCTGGACCGGATGTGATCGTTCAAATTCCAATCCTGGGCGATATTCGAAAAACCGGCACCTGGGAGGTGACACAGCATGAAATCTGGTGGTTTGTTGGCTCGAGCCGGCTGGATTTTTCAGAAGCGGTTTTCCCTAAAGGCGATGCAGTGATTAAGGTCTTTGGATTTGTCACAGATGTGAAGGTGATTCTCCCTGATGATGTTGGGTTACGAGTGAGTTCATCCGCATTTGTGAGCGAATATAGTGGGTTGCAGCGCAAACAGGAGCGGTTTCTCAGCCCGGTAGAGGATCAAACAGCCAATTATCTCTCCGCTGAAAAGCGGGTTGATCTGCATACGGTTGCCTTTGTGTCTGAGATAAAAGTCCGGCATGCTTTTTAATGTGCCCATATATTGATATTTTCGTTATAATTTGGTCATTATGAAGACCTATTTGTATGATTCCATGGTTTAAACCAAACCCGTCCTGGCTCGTTAGCGCGCCTTGGTTGACGGGCGCGTTTTAATTTGTGTCATTATCTCGATGAAGGATTTTTTAATTAAGGAGGCGAAAATGAATATCAACCAACAAGTGACTTATCTGATGCGCGGTGTCGATTATGGCGATCCGCCGATGTTCGAAGCGATGAAAAAGGAATTGCGAGAGCGACTAATTGAGGCTGATCGGACGGGCAAGCCCTTGCGGGTGTATTGTGGTTATGACCCGCGTACATCAGATTTGCATATTGGTCACACGGTTACCATGCGCAAGCTGCGCCAGTTTCAGGAGTTGGGCCACCATGTGATCTTTGTGATTGGCACGTATACAGCATTGATCGGTGATCCATCCGATAAGGATAAACTGCGCGCACAGCTATCGACAGAAGAAGCCAAACTTAATGCAGAGACATATGCTGAGCAAGCTTTTCGTCTGCTTGATCGTGAGAAGACCGAAGTTCGCTATAACGCCGAATGGCTTTCAAGCTTAACCTTTCGAGATTTGATCTATCTTGCATCAAACTTCACCCTGCAACAATTTTTAACACGCGAAAACTTTCGAAAACGGTGGGAAAGCGAAGAGGCAATTTATTTTCACGAATTGTTTTATGCCATCATGCAAGGGTATGACGCGTATGCTTTGGATGCGGATGTGCAGGTCGGCGGTTCAGATCAAATGTTTAACATTATGACTGCTGCTCGCAAGATCATGACCTACTACCAAAAGAAACCCAATATTGGCATCATTCTACCCATCCTGCCAGGAACGGATGGCGAGTTGAAAATGAGCAAATCATTGGGCAATCACATCCCCCTTAACACCACGCCCGAGGATATGTTTGGAAAGGTGATGAGCGTTCCGGATAAAGCCATGCCCAGCTATGCACGGCTGGTGACGCGCTGGACTGTGGATAAGATTGAAGCTTTTCTGGCTGCTGTAAACAATGACGAAATTCATCCCCGAGATGCAAAGATGGAACTTGCCAAAGAGATCACTGCAGCGTTCTTTGATCAAGAGCAAGCAGAAATTGCTCAGCAGCATTTCATCAACCTGTTTCAAAAAGGAGATATCCCTGAAGAAATGCCAGATTTTAAGCCGCTGGGTGAACCTGTTTTGCTAGATATTTTGGTGGATAGCGGTTTGGTGGAGAGCAAAAGCCAGGCGCGCCGGCTGATTCAACAGAATGGCGTGAAAATTGATAGTGAACCCGCAACTGATCCATACCAGCTTTTATCTGCCGGAGCAATCCTGCAAGTAGGCAAACGGCATTTCATTCGATTGATCGATTAGGCGGATTGATTGATTTAGGGCTGGCTATGAGGTGTTAAGGATTTTGGTCAGCAAAGCGGATGGCTTGTTCAATTAAACTCTGGCCAATATTTTCCGCGATTTGAGGTGCGTGAGATTCTAACACGACAACAGCAGTGATCGGTTGTCCCTGCCAATCGATTGTGGTTCCAGCAATAAACCAGGTGATTGGCTGGTCATTTTCATCTGTGATGACAGAGATCACCTGCCAATACGGCGAGCTTTCTACCCTGAGCAATGTATTAACCTGGTTGGCGGTATTCACCGGGATCACATAGGCATTTCCCTGCAATTTTGGCAGCGTAATCCATCCTCCGCTTGGATTTTGGACGGCATTGACAATCCGTGGGCCAGGAACCAAACCCTGGTTGGTGATTGCGCTGGCTGCCATTGCCATTTGTAATGGGCTGACCAGGAAATGATCATCACCGCGATATAAAACATCGGTGTTGGCTAAATCCGGGACAGCTGGTTCTGCAACCATGAGATGCATTCGAGGTGCTGTGAATAAGCCCAAAGCCTGATATAAATCAAACAATGCATTGGCACCGAATTCTTCTGCAAGCACAGCCTGGGCATTCAAACACCCGTTTGTGACCAGCTTTTGCCAGCTGAAGGGATCTTCTTCCAGCGTCAGGGCGCAACCCAGATCGGAAATGACAGACTGTAAGCGGGATTCAGGCTCAGGGATTTGTAAAAGGTTAGGCTGAGCGGAGATGATAAAGGGGAACAGGGTTGCCCCAGGGGGATATAAGCCTTGGGTCGCCCGGTTAATCAGCGGCGCATTAGGATCAGCAACCAGGTTCTCCCATTCTATCTGAAGAAGACCAGCATCAAAATATGGGGATGAAGCCATGGTGATGATCTCGCCTGAATTGGCATTCATCAAAATGACCGTCCCAGCCTGGCCAGACAGTAACTCATCGGCTGACATTTGCAACTCCAGGTCGATTGTCAACCGCACATCTAAACCTTGTGGGGGTTGGTTATAAAGAAGATCGTGCCAGAAAAGTGTCGAAAATGGGTAACCCGTTTTGCCGCGTAGATACGTAAACATTGCAGCTTCAATCCCTGTTTGACCGAAAACCGGATTCGCATAGCCGATCACTGGGTAGAGGGGGACATGATTGCTTGTCCGCTGTAAATTACCTACATCGCCCAAATTGGTGATGATGACTTGGTTGTTCCGGTCAAGAATGTCCCCACGTTTACTGAAACGGTCGTCAATGATCCACCGCGGATTTTCAGGTCTTTCGGCCAATGGAGAATTGAACCAAAAGGCATGCAGACTGGTAGCCAAGATCTGAACTGTCAATACGCTGATCAGTAGAAATCCGATCATGGCATAACGGGGTTGATGGATTCTCCTGGTGGGATAGTCCGAACTGGTTTGATTGCTGACGGTAAGCAAGATCAATGCCCCTAAGAAGGAAACCAGGAGCGATGATCCACCGTAAGACAGAAACGGCAGGGTGACGCCTGTTAAAGGCAGCATGCCGATATTACCGCCGATGATTAAGATGCTTTGAATCCCGAAATAAAAGATAAGGCCTAAAGTCAGGTAACGATGGAAAGAATGGTCCGTGATGATGGCAAGTTTAATGCCCCGGTAAAGAAAAATCATGACCAAAAGGATGATTGCAGATGCTCCTAAAAAGCCCAACTCCTCAGCAATTGCAGCAAAAATAAAATCGGATACGGATACCGGGATCAAACCAGGGCTACCTAAACCAGGGCCGGCACCGATCAACCCCCCTTCGGCAATTGCAACCATCGATTGGATGATCTGATATGAGGCCCCTGTTGGATCGCCAAAGGGACTCAGCCAGGTGTCGATCCTTAGACGGACGACGTCGATGAAAAAATAACCAGCTATTGCAACCGGGATAAGAAGTATCGGTGTGATCCATAATACTTTTTTATCCCCCTGGGAGGTAAATAACATCGCCAAATAGATCAAAAGAAAGATGGAGGCAGTGCCCATATCGCGTTGAAATACCAGAAGCAGCAATGCAATGCCGATGATGATCACCGTGGGAAGCAAAGCCTCAAACTTCTTGTTGTAGGCTGATAAGCGGTCAGTAAAAAAGCCAGCCAGGTAGGCTATCAAGAGCAATTTTAATGGTTCAGAAGGTTGGAAATGGATGCCAAACAAGCGCAACCAACGGGTAGAACCTGCGCCTAGCGGGTTTGTGCCTAAAAAAATGGTCAGACCGGTCAGAATTAACCCGAGTACTAGCCAGATGTATTTATACCGCCGCAGGTATTGTAGGTAGGCAGGGTACTGAAGGCCCAAGAATGTCAGGATGGTGGATACTGCGATCCAGGTTGTCTGTCGCATGCCGAGGTTTGGAAAGAGCCGCCAAATTGTCATCAAACCGATCCCGGTTAGCAGGGCAACAACAGGCAACAGGTAAGGATCCCTATCTGGTAATCTACGCGTGGTTTGAAAGTGAAGCAACGAGAAGGACAATCCCCAAACGACGACACCGATCCAATGTTGGAATTGGTAGCGCTCGCTTCCGGCATGATAACGAACAGCTGGCGCGAGGGTCAGGATCAGTCCATAGCTGAAGACTACCAAACCCGCAAGCAACATTAACCTGCTTTGGGTTTGGTCAATTCTTGAGTTCTGATCCCGGATGGGGAACAATCTGCGCACGACTATCCCAAATACTTTTTCACGAGAAGCGACAATTCGTCAAGCTTTCCCGGCTCAACAAAGTCGGGATGGGTGATGAGGGCATTTTTCAGGCCATCTTCACAGCCGCAATGGGCATCAGGATCTATCGCTTTAACCATGTTTTGAATGGCTGCCTGGGCGATGGTGACGTTCTTGATCAGTGTTTGGATGACCATCTCAACGGTCACAGGTGCTTCACTGGTATGCCAGACATCATAATCGGTGACGTGTGCCATGGTGGTGTAACACATTTCAGCTTCACGGGCTAAGAACACCTCAGGGGATGCCGTCATCCCAATGATATCCATGCCCCATTGCCGGTAAAGGTTGGACTCACCTTTTGTGGAAAAACGAGGACCTTCAATCGTAATGTAGGTTGCATCCCTGTGAAAAGTGGCACCTATTTGTTGAAGGGCTTCCTCAAGGATATCTGAAAGCCCAGCACAAAAGGGCTCTGCAACACTGACATGGGCAACCAGACCTGTATCAAAAAAACTACGATCTCTTTTGTGTGTGAAATCAAAAATTTGGTTGGGAATGACGATATGTCCTGGGGCATAGGATTCACGCAATGAACCGCAAGCGCTGACGCTTACGATGCGTGATACACCCAGGGATTTGAGTGCATAGATATTGGCACGATAAGGGACTTCGCTGGGCGGAAAGACATGCCCGATTCCATGCCTGGCTAGGAAAGCGACGGGTTTACCCTCTAATTTGCCGATCGTGATCGGTGAGCTGGGTTTCCCAAAGGGGGTATCCACTTCGAGGGTTGTAATATCTTTGAGGTCTGCGAAATTATACAGACCTGAGCCGCCGATCACCGCTAATACGGGTGTATCATTCATGTTTTGCTCCCTTTTTACTGGTTAATTTGGACAATTATCGAAACATTGCCTAATCGTAAAACGTCACCATTGGTGAGGATAACCGCAGATTCGATCAGGTCTTGATTAAGAAAAGTGCCATTTGTTGAGTTGAGGTCATTCGCCCACCATTGTTTATGATGGTAGGATAACTTGCAATGCCTGAGGGATATGGTTTCATCAGGGATGGTAAATTCACAGTCTGGGTCTCGCCCAAGAATAATTTCGGGCTTCGAAAAATCCATTTCGATGGGGTCCTGATTTATGCTGGAACGCAGGAATATCGTGGACGCAACAGGTTCGGATTGTCTGGCAAACAGTGATCGCAGGTCTTTCAAGATGGTGTAACCAATCCAGCCAACAAAAACATAAGTTAATACCAACAAAAGTCCGCGTAAAATCAAAGCCAGGATGGCGTTCATCGTTGACCTTCTCCCCTGATATTGTCGTCATTCTCAATAGGTATGACAGATGTTTCGTGGGTACTAGTGGGTTCCTGGTTAAATATCAAATTAACCGACCCCATGCGGATCACATCACCTGCATGTAAAGTTGCCTGGGAGATCCGTCTCCCATTGAGAAATAACCCACCTGTCGAACCAACATCAAAGATGACATAATGATTTTTAATTGCCCGTAGTTGAGCGTGGTGCCGTGAGACTTGGGGATCATCGAGCACCAAGTGGTTGGTAGAGTGACGACCGATGTCAATTACAGCTTTCTCTAAGGGAAAGATGGTTTTACCGGCGATAATCAACATTGCGTTTTCTGGCACCTCGGCCTCGAGCCCGTCACCTTCCTGCTGAGGCATGATCGCTGTATCCGGCAGGTCAGGATCTAACGGTGAGTAGAAGGCTGAGATTTCAAAGATGCTTGGGTCAAGTTTTTGATTTGAGTGCAGTTCGATCTTTGGGGTTTTAGTGAAGGATAAACCTTCCTGCATACCAATTCTGTGCAGGGTGTTGGAAATTTCATCAAGGATGTCCTGGTGCATTTGCCACTCGATTATGTCACCCGGGTAAACGGTTAATTTGAATAAATCAGGCGCCAGGATTCGTCCAGCCGGATCTTCACGTTCATTAGCTCTCATCACCTGAATCAGCTCATCGACCAGGGTGACCTGTGGTTGACGACCTGTGAAGATCTTTGGCAGGTTTTTTTCAAAGATGGCACGCAGATGTGCTTCGATGCGGTCAAATCTATTGTTCATGATTTCCAATCCAGTATAATTATACTCAAGTATGGCTTCACACGGTTATCAAGAGGTTGACCACACAGCAGATATTGCGTTGCGGGTTTGGGGTGAGGATTTTTACACGTTGTTGAGGCAAGCTGCTTATGGTCTTAATGATCTGTTGGGTGTTGTTCTGCATGATACACCTGTTGAGGTTTTTTTTGCACTTCAGCAGGACTCAGTAGAAACACTCCTGGTTGATTTCCTGAGTGAGTTGTTGTTCTTAGCTGAGGAAAAGGAGCAGTTGTTTGATTCATTTTTGTTTGATGAACATGATGATGGTTTAACTGTTCAAATGACCGGTCGAAAGATATTATCTCAAGATCGACATGTCAAAGCGGTCACATTTCACTACCTGGATGTCGCTCAAACAGATTGCGGTTTTGAAGTCACGATCACATTCGATGTATAGAAAGAAACATCATGACTCAGATTAGTTTAAGAACATTTCGAAAAATAAGTGACTTTGAATGGGAAATTCCACCTGATTTTCGTTCAGACATGCGTGTCCCGGTGCGGGTGTTTGCTTCTGAGTCCCTTTTAGAAGATGCACTCAAAGACAAATCGATTGAGCAAGCCGTCAACGTCAGCACACTTCCCGGTTTGCTAGAGGCGGTGATGGTGATGCCTGATATGCACCAAGGTTACGGATTTCCTATTGGTGGTGTCGCTGCAACTGATCTAGAACAAGGTGTCATCTCACCGGGGGGTATCGGTTATGACATCAATTGCGGCGTACGGTTGATGGCTTCTCAGATTACTTATGAAGAAGCGCAGCCGTGGCTGCCGGAACTGGCATCTGCGATCAACCAGGATTGCCCAAGTGGTGTCGGGGTTGCGAGCGAGATGAATTTATCAAAAGCAGAGTTAGCCGACGCTTGTATCCGCGGGTCGCGTTGGGCGAAGTCCAAAGGATTTGCTACAGCTGAAGATATCGATCGAACAGAAGACCAGGGGTGTTTGCCAGGGGCTGATCCCGATAAGGTGAGCCAGAGGGCGATGGAACGCGGTCGGTCACAATTGGGCACCTTAGGGGGTGGCAATCATTTTATTGAGGTCGATCTGATCACAGAAATTTTTGACGAAGCCGCTGCTCGGGTGATGGGGCTCTTCAAGGGTGAGCTTGCTGTACAAATTCATACCGGGTCCCGTGGTTTTGGTCACCAAATATGTACGGATTATGTGCGG
The DNA here is from genome assembly GCA_019428905.1 of Candidatus Brevefilum sp. Lineage (GTDB taxonomy): Bacteria > Chloroflexota > Anaerolineae > Anaerolineales > Anaerolineaceae > Brevifilum. Next base: position 43,657 of record JAHYJN010000004.1, on the reverse strand, counting down.
CGCTTGCAGAGTGCGGTTGGAAAATATGGCATCAATTTGCCCGATAAACAGCTGGTCTGTGCACCGATTCCCTCTGAAGAGGGTCAGGATTATCTGGCCGCCATGCGCTGTGGCGCGAATTATGCGTTTCTGAACCGGCAATTACTCGCAGACAAAGTACGTCATGCTTTTGAAAGGGCATTGGCAGGAAAAGTTGATACCTGGCATTTGCAGCAGGTCTATGATATTGCCCACAATATTGGTAAATTTGAGGATCACCTGATCCAGGGAAAGAAAACCAGTGTGTGTGTCCATCGAAAAGGCGCTACACGGGCTTTTGGGCCTGGTGCTGATGGTCTGCCATCGGAATATTCGGGAATTGGTCAACCGGTCCTGGTGCCCGGGTCAATGGGAACTGGTTCATGGGTGCTCGTCGGTACCCAAACCAGCATGGTGCGTTCATTCGGTTCCTCGTGTCATGGTGCAGGGCGCGTGATGAGCCGCGCACAGGCAAAGCGCCAGGTTTGGGGCCAAGATCTACTCCAGCAGCTTGAGGATCAGGGAATTGAAATCCGTGCCGGGTCGTTGCCGGGATTGGCAGAGGAAGCCCCCCAAGCCTACAAAGATGTAAATCGTGTGGTTGAGAGCGTTGTCGGTGCAGGAATTGCTAAAAAAGTCGCGTTATTGCGCCCATTGGTGGTGATTAAGGGTTAATTCCACACGTAAATGGGGTTGCTGAAGATCCATCCGCGCAATTTACCTTTATAAGGAATAAAAACTTCCACCCGGTAGACGCCGGGGTCTGTCGTAATATGCGTGCAAACATCACGATCCTGCCATTCTTTGATGGTGTTTCCGTTTCTAATCAGGCGGCACAGCGCCCGTTGGGGCAAACGGATTTGAAATGTCAACCCACGTTTGATCCTAACCTCGTCTCCCATGATGAACTGGCCATCGTCATTGTTGACTGAGAAATTGAAGCCATCCGTCAACGCAGGTAGGTCATAGCCGACAAAGCAATGGCCTTGACTGAGGGATTTGATGATCATATTGCGATCATCCGGGAAGGAACCGGACAAGGGTTTTGGGTTGAGGATGTGGGTGGTCACGCTCTTGAAATGGTGCAGGTAGGGATAGAGGTAGATAGTGAAAGGACCCAACTTGTAAGGGAATTGGTGGGCATCGACCCCACCGATAGCCACGATTGGCCTGTTTCGCGTAGCAATAAGCTCGTCCCATAAGGCCAGTGTACGTTCGAGTGGACCTTGGGACATCTTGCTTGGGAAAAAGGCATTGACCACTGCAGATGCTCGGCTGGTTGTGACGCTTTTAAACTCGCTCATCTGGTTCCAAAGTTCAATCCCGGTGAAGTTTTGCACATCCCAATTACGCCAGGAAAATTCTGCTTGGTTGAATGCTTCCAAGGGGTCCTCAACCGGGTGGGCAATAAACGAAAGGCCGTCACTGCGCTGAATTTGATCAATTAATCGTTGAGGGGAATCTCCAAAGGGGGCCAGTTCTTTACGGGCATTAATCGCCAGCAAATGGTTGCCCGCAGGGATAAGTGTGCGGTCGTGGATTTCTTCGCCCACCAGAAGCATGGTTTGGTGTCTGCCTTCGCCGTAATAGCCGTCCAGACCCTCAATCCAGATATTATGATCCGTAGTGATGATTCCTGTCAGGCCTGCTTTTGCCGCGATTTTAACCAGTTCTTGGTGACTGGCATGCCCATCTGAATAATGGGTGTGGATATGAATTGCAAACTTGGTTTCATCCATTGGGTTGACGTATTTTTTAGGTTGTGGGTATAATCATTCCTGTTAAAGGAGGCACGTGTGGAAAATTATTTTAGCATCGCATTAATTATAACGTCAATTGCTCTGGTAGCCAGCATCATCCTCCAAAGCAAAGGCGTTGGCTTGGGCGGGTTAACTGGTGGTGGGGATGCTGGTGGTGTTTATACAAAACGCCGTGGTGTCGAGAAGATTTTGTTCTGGATCACCATTGGTCTGAGTATGTTGTTCTTCATCCTGACCATGTTAACCGTTATGTTCGGACGGTAATCTAACCTGATCGTAGATTATCCGGATATTCGTCAACATCGTTTATACAGAACCGGGCAACTCGAAAAGAATGGGGTTGCCCATTTTATCTTAATCATATGAAAAAATTTCGTTGGCAGCTATTAATCATCTTGGTCACTGGCCTGATCGTTGGTGTTTTGCTCATCATCCAACAAATGGATGGTGAGGAGGTTACACCTTTGACGCCGTCACCGGTCAGCGGGGGTATTTACACAGAGGGGTTGACCGGGAATTTTATGCGGCTAAACCCTTTCCTTGATATTTATAATCCACCAGACCATGATGTCGGCCGTTTGCTCTTCAATGGATTGATAAAGTTTGATTCCAGGGGTATCCCGCAAGCTAACCTGGCTGAGTCTTGGGGTGTTTCACAGGATGGAACGGTTTATAATTTTAGCTTGCGTGAAGACGTCTATTGGCACGATGGTGAGGTGTTTGACAGCAGTGACGTTCTGTTTTCGATCGATATATTACAGACTCAGCATGCCTTAATTCCAGAAGATTTACGCAGTTTTTGGGCACAAGTTGAGATTGTTGTTTTATCCAATCGCCAAATTCAATTTCGACTCCCTGAACCTTTTGCACCTTTCTTGGATTATCTGACTTTTGGGATATTACCTGAGCATATCCTGGGTGGATTGAGTCTGGATGAGATCGTCGATCATCCCTTCAACCTGGCGCCAGTTGGTACAGGCCCTTTCCGCTTCCAACGTTTATTGGTAGAAAATGATCAAATCGTGGGTGTGGTGCTGGAAGCCTTTGACGCTTATTTCCTCAGCCGACCCTTCCTTGATGAATTTATTTTTCGTTATTATCCAACCTCACAAGATGCGCTGGCTGCTTATCGCAGGGGTGAAGTAGAAGGCATCGGCGATGTCCACGATACGATCCTCCAAGATGTCTTGATGGAACCTGGTCTGTCTGTGTATACGGCCCGTGAACCGTTGCTGACCATCGTCTACCTTAACCTGGATAACCCGCAAGTTGGATTCCTGCAAGACCCGCAGTTCAGACGGGCATTAATGGCATCCATTAATCGTTCAGTGATGATTGAGAGGGTTTATCAGGGTCAAGCCATTCCCGCCAATGGGCCGATCCTGCCTGGTACCTGGGCTTATTATAACGACCTTGAGAAGATCGATTTTGATCCCACACAAGCACAGCTTTTATTTGAAGCCACAGGTGTGACTTTTGATGAAGAGGAAGGCCGTTTCCTAAGCGAAGCCGGGTTGGATTTGGCTTTGACACTCATCCATCCTAATACTGAAAAACACACACAAATGGCTGAGATCATCCAGGCAGGTTGGGAAGCCTTGGGCATTGATGTAACCCTGGAGGCAAAACCTTATGAACAGGTTTTGCAAAATCTTGAAAATCGATCTTATGAGACCGCCTTGGTTGATATCAACCTGACCCGCTCCCCTGATCCGGATCCATACCCATTTTGGGGGCAGGCGCAAGTGCAATCCGGCCAGAATTACGCCGATTGGGATAATCGTTCAGCCAGTGAATTTTTAGAACAAGCGCGGATGAATGTGGATCTCGGTGAGCGTGAACGATTGTACCGAAATTTCCAGGTCTTGTTCATGCGTGAACTTCCCTCCTTACCACTGCTTTATTCAACCTATACCTATGCAGTCAGCGATGATATCAACGGCGTCACCCTGGGTCCAGTTTTTGAACCTGGTGACCGCTTTAACAATGTTCATACCTGGTTCATCCTCACGGGTCGTGATGCAGTTGTGGCGCCAACAGATGAAGATTTGTCCATCACTGAAGAATAAGAGGGTTGAATGGCACCATTTTACACAGCAGCGGGTGATACTGGTGAGACAAGTTATTTGGGAGCAGGGGGGATTTCGAAATCATCACTGCGGATTGAAGCTGTTGGAAGTGTTGACGAGGCCAACGCAGCGATTGGTTTAGCTCGAGCCCTCAGTGAGAGTGAGCAAACCCGCACCATCCTTTTTACCGTACAACAGCACCTGTATCTCTTGATGACGGAATTATCCGCCTCCCCAGATGTTGCAGACAAATTTGACAAACTCGGCACCGGGCAGTTGAATTGGTTGGAAGCGCAAATTGATGATCTTGAGGCAGCTGTTGAAATGCCAAAAGTGTTCATTATCCCTGGTAGTTCACCAGCCAGCGGCGCACTCGATCTTGCCCGCACGATTGTCCGACGGGCTGAGCGCCGGACAGTTGCCATGCTGGAAGAAAAACAAATCCTGAAACAATTACTGGTTGCTTACCTGAATCGTTTATCCTCCTTGCTATTTGTGTTAGAAGTGTACGAGTCTTCGAATTTTGGCCATCACATTCAATTGACGAAAGAAGCTTGATCCATGATCGGGACCCTGATCAATGTCGCAACGATTGTTGTGGGTTCAATATTGGGTGTTCTAATTGGGACGCGCCTGTCATCCAGGTTGCGAGATACGGTTGTTTTTGGCCTGGGTTTGTTCACATTAGGATATGGGTTGATGACCTTTTTGGAAACAGCTAACCCTTTGGTTCCCTTAGGGGGGTTATTGATCGGCGCCCTGTTGGGGGAGTGGTGGCGCTTGGAAGAGCATTTGGAACATGTCGGATCGTTTTTACGGGACAAGGTCGTTCGGGGAAACCCTGAACAGGGGCATTCCTCCAAATTTGTTGAGGGATTTGTTACCGCCTCATTGGTGTTCTTGATCGGCCCAATGGCGATCCTTGGCTCAATCCAGGATGGGTTGACCGGAAATTATGAGATGTTGACCATCAAAGCGATTTTGGATGGGTTTGCTTCAATAGCATTTGCTTCTACGTTGGGAATTGGGGTGATTTTTTCAGCTGGAACCATTTTTATTTATCAGGGGGCGATTTCGCTTTTAGCAGGGTTATTCAGTCGGTTCTTCTCAACGGCGATGATGACTGAGATGACGGCCGTTGGTGGGTTGATCCTGATGGCAATTGCCATCAGCAGCTTGCTTTCCATAAAAAAGATCAGGACTGCTAGCTATTTACCCGGATTGCTGATCACCCCACTGATCATGCTGATCATCGAACGGTTTTTTGGGGGGCTATAAAATAATAAGGCCTGAGTGGTAACCCAGGCCTTGAAAAATATTAGTGCATAAACTGCTTATCTGTTGAGCAGAGAATCCACCAGGGGAATCAGCTCACTGGAAAACACCAGTTGCTCATTATTGACCAAGAATGACGGTGTTCCAGTAACACCGACAGATTGGGAAAAACGGAGATCTTCATTGGGGGCAGAATTATGTGTATTATCTCCCATACAGGCTGTAAACTGTGCCTGCTCTAATCCTGCATTCGCTGCTAAATCGACCAGGTTGTCGGTTGAAAAACCGTTCTGTATCCTCGCAGCCGAAAAAAGATACGGTTTGAAATCAAAAAAGCGGTTTTGGTCATCTGCACAATAGGAGGCTTTGACTGCATTTTGAGTGCCGGCATCGCTGCCGAAAGCGAGGGTGATATACCGGTAATAGACATCACCTGTGTCGACGTAATTTGCGATAAATTCAGGTTCAACTGTTTCTGAAAAATCCTCACAAAATCCACAAGAATAGCTCGAAAAATTAACCACGCTGACCGGTGCATTCGGGTCGCCTAGCGTAAACCCCCTGCCTTCTACCGCTCTCGATCGGCTTCTTAACAGGTTTGGAAGGATGATGGATAGACTGATCAACAGAACAGCACCAAGGGCAACCAGGATGCCCACTGTCGTTTTGCGCCGCTTTTGTTCCAAACGTTTCTTCCGCAATAATTCGCGCTGACTTAGGTTCGTGCTCATATTTTTATCTCCGTCTACTTGTAAACGTCATGATTTTGCCACATTTGGAGCGTTTTGTCTATCCGCGAAGAGGGCGATTGCAAAGTCAAATATTTTCACAGAATCAACGATCTTCACTCTGCAAACACCCCTTCCCGCCCTACGGGCACCCTTCCCCTCCCCGAGGGGAAGGGCCGGGGATGGGGTCTGTTAACTCGCGAACAGTGATATTACAGACATTTCTCTCACTTTGCGATTGCCCTGATCCACGAAGTCGGTGATGATTCAGTCAATGTTTGAGATAAATTACAATGAGTCCAAGTTAAGCTGGAATACTGGTATGAATTTCTTAATGGGATGAAATCCAAATTTTCGATACACTGCTAATGAGGGCTTATTATCCGCTTGGGTGTTGACTGAAGCGAGCCAAATACCCCGTCTCGTGAATTGTTCGAGCAGGTCAGACACCAGGGCAGAGGCGACCTGTTTCCCCTGGTGATCTGGATGGACAGCTAAGCGGGCCAGGTGACCATGGATGGTGATTGTTGTGCTGATCTGGTAACCTACGATTTGATCTTGGCTGAGGGCGACTGTGCTGATGCCAGGTTGATTGAAGGCTTTGGTCAGGCTTGACAGTGAATTTTGCCATAGAGGCGCAAAGGCTGCTTGATCAATCTGAAACACCTCAGGTAGGTCTGACTCATCCATGTGGCGGATCGTTATTCCCGGGTTTTTGCTAGCAGAAATAATATGATCCCCCTCCCATTCAAGTAATACAATGTCATTCTGGTGTGAAAAACCAGATTTCCTCAGCAAGGTTGTAAACCAGTCATGGGTGCTTAATGCAGCTAATTGTTGGACATTTGCTGAAATTAACATTGAGGCTGCTTTAGCGAACAATCGACCCCATATATCCTCAATCGGGGTCCGGTTTTTACAGCAAAATAAGCGAATCCAGGAAGCTTGTTTAACTTCGGGGGCAGCTAAAAAAATGCCCTGGATTTTACCATCAAGCTTTTCAACCAGAAATGGCGACTGTCCCAACCATTCCAACGGGCTGAACCAATCCAGGTGCTGGTGGATCGGGTTATCCTGGTTGAGGAATTTGCTAATTTCTGGTTTTTGATCGGTTGTTGCGTTGGTAATGATTAGGCCAGAAGGGTTAGTGGGCGCAGTGGGCATGCGATTTGATCGCTTTAAGAAGATATATAAGGGGTAAAAAGTCGATAGATTTTCTAAATCAAAGCCTTGGATCAGGCATTCTTTAATTTTTCTAAGATGGTTTTCGCAATATGAGCCTGGTCGACGATGGGAAGCTTTCGGAATGCTTTTAGCAAGTCCATATAAGGATCTTCTTCAGTGGGAGGTTCTTGGATGTCTTCATCCGTGAACTCTGGCTGCCAACTGGCTTTTACTGAAGGCGGAACTTGCTGAGCCTCAACTAACCCAATCGGTTCATACAGCTTATCTAGCGATAAACCCAGGTAATCGCTAATCTTGAACAGATTATCTGCCGGAATCGGTTCTTCGCCGCTGAAGTACGCCTGGAGGTCGCCTAAAGGGATGTGGATTGCTTGTGAGACCTCTTCCAAGATCAACGAGTGGTTTTTGAGTTCGAGAGATAACATGGCACGAATCATCTTGTCCCGCAAGGTCAGGTATTGCGGCCGAATTTCTTCGCTAAAGACGGTAACGTAGATGGGTTGAGGAGGCTCAGTTTGCAGGAGGTCTGAAAGATTAATGTCCAAAAAGATGGATAAAAGCTCAAGTTGCGGCAAGGTTATGGGCGTTTCACCTGTTTCGATGCTGTGGTAAGTGTCCGCCGAAAGGCCTAAAATGTTGGCACAGTCCTTTTTGCTGCGATCCTGAAATTTCCTGGAGGATTTAATGCGTTTTACGATTACGCTTGATTTTATTGACACGGGTGCCCTCCTGGATATGGTTCTTGGTATGGAATGGTCAAAACCCATTATAGCTGATTCAGGTTTGAATTTCTAGCAGCTTAAGGCGTAAAGTCAGCCTGGATATCCTGAGATTGGTATTTGCACTCGCCTGCGATGAAGGTTGCCTGGGGTTTAATTTGGCATAATTCATGCGGTTCAAGTGCAAAGGGGTCCTTCTCAAGGATGATAAAGTCAGCATGATAGCCCGGGGCGATTTTTCCCAGTCGATTGCCCCTTCCCGCAACCACCGCAGGGGTGATGGTAAAACCATTCAAGGCTTCTTCGAGGGTTAATCGTTGGTTGGGATGCCATCCTTGAGGGCCGGGTGATCCGTCAGACCGGCGTCTGGTTACAGCTGCGTGCAGACCAAAGAAGGGATTCACGGGTTCAACGGGGGCATCAGAACCGAGGACATAAGCGGCGCCCGCTTCAAGGATAGATTGGTATGCATATGCGTTTTGTGACCTTGAACCTAAGGATCGATCGGCCATGAGCATATCCGAAGGCGCATGGATGGGCTGTACCGAAGCAACGATGTCGAGTTCTGCCAACCGTGAAATATCAGCTGGATCGATGATCTGTACATGTTCGATGCGGTGGTGTAAATGTGGCAAATGATGGGCTCTCTCATAACTCCTCAAACGCTGATAAGCGTCCAAGACCACACGGTTGGCACGATCGCCGATCGCGTGAACGGCCAGGGAGATCCCGTGCGCAACAGCCTGCTCGCCGGCTTCGACCAGCGCATCTTGGTCCATCAACAGCGTGCCCGACTCCTGGGTATCCTCAAAAGGTTTGAGCATCGCAGCCGTTTGCGGACCTAATGCGCCATCTGAAAAGAGTTTGACACCTCCGATGTTCAACCAATCATCGCCAAAGCCTGTGTGCAACCCAGCATTGATGAATTCATCCATGTGGTCAAAGGGGATGTGCTTGCGTACCCTAAGGCCAAACGATCCGGCTTGATACAGCGATTGAAGCGCCAGCCAACAGGCAAAATCGTCAAAATCATGAATGCCAACCAGGCCAACTTTCCACAGTTCAGGCAGGGTAACCTTAAATTTTGCGATGATTTCTGCGGTTGTGGGGGCAGGGATGATGGATTCGATCAGCTGCATTGCGCCGGCTTCCAATAAGATCCCGGTTGGCTGGCCGTGCTGATCACGTTGGATGGTTCCACCAGCTGGATCCGGGGTGTCCCCGGTGATCCCTGCCAGTGACATTGCTGTGCTGTTTGCCCAGGCTGCATGAAGCGATTTTGCTGTCAGGTAAGCAGGACGATCACCGCAGACATTGTCTAACATGGCCGCGTTGCCAAAACCTTCTTCCCATTGATTTTGGTTCCAGCCGTGACCTCGAACCCAAGCACCTTCTGGCAGGGTGTCTGCCGTTTGTTTTATCCGGGAAATGCAGGACTGCCGGGTGCTGGTTTCGCAATCGATCATGGCCATGGTCTCTGCCAGTAAGCGCAGGTGGACATGGGCATCTGTCAAACCCGGCCAAAGGGTTTTCCCTTGCAAGTCAGTGCACTGTTTTGTGCTCGAAAAGCCTGCTAGGATCTCACTATCCGATCCTAAGGCAAGGAACCGGCCATGGTCAATAACGACAGCGGTTGCTGTGGGATATTCAGGTGAAAAAATTTTTGCGTTGTGAAAGATTTCCATCGGATCATTCGGGAAGGATTTTGTCAAGAATCGCGTTGAGTTCTTCATCGGAGTAGTAATAAATGACCAGCCGGCCCCCGTTTCTTCCATCATTCAGGTTCACTTTTGTCCCAAAATAGGTCCTGAGCCGGTGCTCCAGCTCGCTTACCTCGGGCGAGGCTGCGGGCTTGGGTAAGTTGATCGGCCTCTCACCGCTCAACTTTTTGACCAGTGCTTCTGTTTGGCGGACGTTCAGGTTGTCCCTGAGGATGGTGCTGAGCGCGGCCAACTGCGCTTGTTCAGTCTGCAAACCTAGAATTGCCCGGGCGTGACCTTCGCTGATCAGGTTTTCAGCCAATGATTTTCTGACCTGATCTGGCAAATTCAGCAAGCGGATGGTGTTGGTGACGCTGGTGCGGCTCTTACCCACCCGCTCTGCGATTTGTTCATGGGTTAGTGAAAAATCATCTGAGAGGTGACGATAAGCTTCTGCCATTTCCAGGGGGGTAAGGTCGGTACGTTGCAGGTTTTCAATCAATGCAATTTCTAGTTGCCCTTGCTCAGAGACAGTGCGCTCAATCACCGGTACCATCGTTAAACCTGCAATTGACGCAGCCCGCCACCGCCGTTCGCCGGCAATCAGGGTATACTCATCCATTTTCGGTTGTTTTGAGACGATCAGGGGTTGCAGGATGCCATGTTCGAGGATGGAAGCAGCCAATTCGTTTAAAAGCTGATCATCCAATTGCGTGCGTGGCTGCTGCGGATTGGGGATAATTTTTTCTGTTGGAATCAGCATGATCCCCTGCGCAGCACTCGGCTGCTTAATTTCCCCTTCCTTGCCAGGAATGAGGGCATCCAACCCTTTACCAAGGCCGGGTCTGCGTGCCATTAGGTTGCCTCCTGAATGATTGGGACTTGTACCTGATCTGATATCATCAATTCTTTTGCGAGGGCTGCATAAGCATGCGCACCGCTTGAATCTGGTGCGTAGACAGAAATGGGCATGCCAAAGGATGGTGCTTCTGCCAAGCGGATTGAGCGCGGAATAATGGTGTCGAAGACCAGCTCTCCAAAGTGGTTTTGGACCTCGCGGACAACATCGTTGGCCAGATTGGTGCGCCCATCAAACATTGTCAGAATAACGCCGCGAATTTCCAAATCTGTGAACAGTGCATTTCTGACCAAGTTGATGGTTTTGGTCAACTGCCCCAGCCCTTCCAGGGCTAAGAATTCACATTGAACAGGGATCAGGACACCATTGATAGCTGACACCAGTCCGTTTAAAGTCAACAAGCCCAATGAGGGTGGGCAATCAACAAGAATGTAATCGTAACGATGTTTGATGGGCTCAAGCACATTTTTGAGGATGTATTCCCGGTTGTGGAAGTCGATCAATTCAATCTCAGCACCCGCCAGGGGAGGTGAAGATGGGAGCAAAGAGAGTTTGTAGCGTGGGTTGTGTAGAATTTGCGTCAGGATCGGCTGTGCGCCAATCAAAACCTCGTACGTTCCCCCGTTAACCTCGTTTTTCTTGATACCGAGGCAGGAGGTTGCGTTGGATTGTGGGTCTATATCAATGATCAGCACCCGCTGGCCATAATACCCGAGGTATGCCCCAAGGTTGATAGCGGTGGTTGTTTTCCCAACGCCACCTTTTTGATTCACAATCGTGTAAATTTTTCCCAATCCCATGCGGAGATCCTTTAATGTCCTATCAGCTGCGTCTTGGCTGTGTTGATTTCTTGTGGCGTGGGGATGCTGTCGAGGTAACTGCGAGAGACCGACCAAGATGCCAGCATCACTGCAAATCGTCCGGCTTCCCAGGGATCTCTGGTGTAAAAATAGCGGTAAAAGAAAGCGGTCGCAAAAATATCTCCAGCGCCTGTATCGTCTAGATATTTTACCTCAGGTGCGTTGATAAAACGGGCATCGTTATGCCAATAAACACGAGCGCCTTTTTTGTTTTCTGTAACTACAAATACAGGAATGGCACACGCCATGCTGGCAATCAAATCCTCATTCATCTGGACGTCTTCCAGGCTGATCACGGCAACGTCGGCAAGTGGCAGTGTTTCCTCTGATTCGGTCCAGATGCGTGGTATCACTTGTTCTTCAGCATTGGTTGCTCGCATCCACCCCTGGGGGGTGAGGCATTTCAAGCTATTGGGGAAGCACTGCAATATCGTATGGTCCACTTCATTGGCGACAGGACCCAAATGAACGATGTCGGGATTTTGTTGGAAGGATGGGATATCCGCTTTTTCCAGCCGTTGTGCTGTATGATACAGGTATTGGGTTCGGCTGATTCCATTGGAGATGTTCTTGAAGGTGGTTGTTGTGCTGCTGGTTTTGTTCAACATCCATAAGGATTGGATGGGTTGAATATCCAACGCCGGTGCATGGGAGGTGATCATTCCAACCTGCAACCCCAGGGCTTTAGCGGTTAAACCGGAAAAAGTTGCCGTCCCACCCAGCTGAATACCGTTTTCAGTAAGGTCCGCCGTCAGATGACCGATAACGAGGTAATTGATCGATTCTGCTAGGATGGGTTGAACATGATTATTTTTATCAATCATTAATGCGTGTTTCCAAGCTTTTTTAGAGGTGCAAGCGCTCAACTGGAAATTTAAAATTCATGCCTAAAATTATAGCATGAATGGTCAGCGAAAAATTTTTCACGCTGTTTTTCTGGCAGTGAACATGTGTGACATTTTTAATTTTGATCAGTTTTCACTCAAATGGGAGCTTTTTTCCACTGCTTCCGCCAGATTGGATGTCAGGTAGACTATATCATGATCACGAAAATATTACCCATAATTATATTATTATGATAAATTTGTACCATCGTTAACAGTTTGTTGAAAATCATTAACCCATACATATTGTAATAATCATGAATATTCAGTAATATTGACTAACGATAAGGATAACTAAAAAATAATATTAAGGTTTTAAAAGGCAGGTGCAAGAAATGCCTGACAATAAAAGCAAAATTGAATACTCAAGGGCTTTGGAGGATTTCCGACAAGCGCGCGCCAAAGCTCGCATGCAGCGTTTTTGGTCAACCATCACTGGAGAATCGTTGGATTTACTCCGCTTCGATGAGATCACCCAAAAAATGCAAACGCACAGTCTTTCATCAAAAGGCGTCAAGGACATCCCACTAAGTGCGATTGTGGGCAGTGTCAACCGTTACCAGGATTTTGACCGAAATTTTTTGCCGCTCCGAGATAACGATGAAGAACGTTGGGCGAATGTTAAAGCCGCTATGACTTCTCCGGGATCCACGGGTTTACCGCCGATACTTGTTTACAAGATCGGTGAGGTGTATTTTGTCTTGGATGGAAACCATCGGGTCTCAATTGCCAAACAAATGGGAATTGATCATATCGAAGCATATGTGACTGAGATCCAGACCAAGGTGCCGTTGGCCCCGGATGATTCTCCTGAGGACATCATCTTAAAAGCAGAATTGAGCGAATTTCTTGAAGAAACAAAAATCGATACCCTCATCCCGGATGTCGAATTCAAACTCACATTTCCAGGTCAGTACCCGATTCTTGAGGAACATATTCGAGTGCACCGGCATTATATGGGTTTAGAACAACAGCGAGAAATTCCCTGGGAAGAAGCTGTTTGGCATTGGTTCAATCATGTCTATATGCCGGTGATAGAGACCATTCGTGAACAAAACTTGCTGGGTGAATTTCCTGGCAGGACAGAAACGGACCTTTATATCTGGATATTGGATCACCAATCGTATATGGAACAGGAGTTGGGTTGGTCCATTCGACCAGACAAAGCCGCTTCTGATCTATTAAGTGTGCATGGCAAACGCTTTTTCCGTGTGCTACGGCGTACTGGTCGAAAGATCCTACAAGCGCTTATTCCTGATCAATTGGAAAATTTCTCTACACCTGGAGAATGGCACCAACAAAAACAAGTTGAGCGAGATAGTTTATTTTCAGATATCCTGGTACCCCTTAGTGGAAGCCCCGAAAGCTGGATCGCCCTCGAGCAAGCCATTATCATCGCCGAGATGGAAAAAGCGGATGTGCGTGGTTTGGCAATCAGACGGGCTCACGAATGGGGAGAAAAACGTATTTCCGATGAAGATTTGTCACGGTCTTTTTCTGAGCGCCTGCAGCAGTCAGGTATCGGTGGTAACCTGGTATTCGCGCAGGGGAAGATTGCAGAGACGATTTGTGAACGGGCAAAAGTGAATGACCTGGTGACATTGAAGTTAAACCACCCGCCTTCGACCAATATTTTTGCCAGGCTTAAATCTGGCACGCGAACAATTGTAAGAAAAAGCACTCGACCTCTGCTGTTTGTCTGCGAGCGGTTGAGCAGGATGAACCATCTCTTACTCGCTTACGACGGCAGTCAAAAAGGCAAAGAAGCGCTATATATTGCGGCTTACCTGGCCAGTCGATATAATAAGCATCTTTCGGTGCTGGTGGTTGATGATGATGAGGTGCGGGGGAAAAGAAGGTTGTCAGAAGCCAAGGATTATTTAGGCGTACGTTGTGTCAGCCAGGTCTTTAGAAAACGCACAGGACGTATCAGCCTGGTCATCCTGCAGGCAGCAGAAGAAATTCGGGCTGATATGATCTTGATGGGTGGGTATGGTCGGTCGCCTGTGTTTGAGATCCTATTTGGCAGTACTGTCGATGGCGTTTTACGCGGCACGCAAGTCCCTGTGATTGTCTCCCAATGATCTCGCTCTGCAGATAGCCAGCATGGTGGTGTCATCGCTTAGGGGGGCGCCATCCCGAAATAGTGCCAGATCTGCTTCTAATGCTTCGAGCACTGAAGAGGCTGATTTCCCGATTAAATTACCTAACAAGCGCATAAAGCGATCATCACCATACATTTGGTCCTTAAGATTGAAAGCTTCGGTGACCCCATCTGTGTAGAGGACAAGGCAGTCACCAGGGTTGAGTGTTATTTGATGATCAGATAGAGAAATATCCGGTAGAGCACCGATGGCGATGCCACCTCTTTCTAACGTGATGATGTCGTTTTGCCCGTGACGGATGATGATCGGGGGGTTATGACCGGCAATGGTATAAGAGAGCAAACCATCATCTACAGATAAAATCCCGTAGAATGTGGTCACAAATAAGCCATCTTGGGAGTTATTCAATAATAACGAGTTGACGTGTTCTAATGTCTTGGCAGGGGAATTAAATCCTTCTGCTGCAGCCCGTAAAAGTGTACGGGTGACAGCCATATAAAGCGAGGCAGCCAGACCTTTATCTGAGACATCAGCGATCACAAAGGCCAAGCGACCATCGCTAAGCATAAAATAGTCATAAAAGTCACCACCAACCTGGCGGGCGGTCTCCCAGCGAACATCCATCTCCCAACCTGGTATCGAGAAAATATGATCAGGAAGGAGTGTCTGTTGAATCTCCCTGGCCAGCTGGAATTCCCGTTCAATGCGCTGTCGATCGAGCATTTCTTTGTTTAGCAGGTCATTCTGGATCGCAAGGGATGCCTGTTGCGCAATTCCCCATAACAATTCAAAACGGCGCTCACGGTTGGTGGCATAATTTTCATCTTCAGCGAGTAGCACCCCGAAAAATTCATCTTTGACTGATAATGGAAAACCCATCAATAAGGGATAATGGGTTTGCAGTACAGGCGTGGGATCAATTTGGCCTTCATCAGGCAGGGCTAAGTCCCAGTCTTCGGGTGGCAGGGCAGTTTCGACAAAGGGATAAACAATGGGGCGGTTGTTATTGATGACCGCATCCAACATTGGGAAATCACCAGGTTGGAAAACAGTGCCGATGAGATTATCGGCCTCATTTAAAGTTTTGATCGTAGCATGGGATGTTTTGAAGTGCCGATCGTTATTGTCCCACAGGTAGATCAGGCTGGCATCGATGCCGACTAGAATGGGCATGATATTAACCATCGAGTCGAGTGTGTCGTGTAAATTCGCACTGCTCACCGTGGCTTGGGCCGCTTGCAGTAAGACCGCGGAAATGTAGGCTTCTTCCTGGCGGGCTTCATTCAAACGAATATTTTCTATGGCGACAGCCGTTTGTTGCATGATCCCTTGAACGATTTTGTGGCGTTCCCCGGTCAGAACATCCGAAAGCTGCTCTTCTTGAGTTGGATTAACTTCATTTGCCAGAAGAAATGCGCCCAAGACCTCGTTTCGCGCCATGAGTGGAAAAAGGATCAGCCTGTTTATTGCTAGTTGCAGCGCTAAATCCTCTGGCAAGTTGAGGTCTTCTTCTGGGTTCCTGACGAGCAAAGGTTCCTTAACGAATAACAACTCTTCTAATATCGGTGGAGCAATCAATGGTAAGGGTTGATCAAGCTTTACCGCTTCTGTTGAATCACCAATACCGTACATAGCTGATAATTGGAAAACCTTACTCTCAGGGACGCGTAAAAAGAGCGCACAGCCTTTGACACCGACCACCATTGGGGTCAGCCGAACAATGGTGGCCATTAATTCATCCAGATTGGTTGAAGATTGGATGGCATTGGCGACTTGCAGCAGGATGGTTGAGATCCAGGCTTGTTCCTGGGAAGTGGCATACAAGCGGGTATTTTTTATGGCAATGGCTGCATAACTTGCAAATGCTGAGGTGATCTTCTGAGATTCATCTCCATAGCGGCCAGGTGTGTGGTGGATCATGGTTAACATCCCCAGGACTTCATCGCCAGTAGACAGAGGTGCTGCGATCGCTGAGTAATCCGGATCAAGTTCATAATGCTCAGCGATGGGTCCGATCGGTTCATCTGGTTGGCGGATTTTTGGTTCTCGCTGGGATAAAACAGCCTTTGTCCACTTATCAGGTGCAAAGGACAGCGAGGCCAAACCTTCGGGGGGATAAGCCTGCGCAGTTTTGTAAGCCGCTAATGATAATCTTCTTGACGTTAGGTCTTCATTATTGACCTGGTTGGTGTCAAACAGCCAGATTACCGCGATATCGCATGGCAAGGTTTTTTGAAGTTGGTCAAGAATGGCGTTTAGTACACCTTCCTGTGCGATGTTATCAGACAGCAATCCGGCGATATCGCGTAAACTTTCAGCCACCTGTCTACGCCATTTCTCTGAACGATAAAGGCGGGCATTTCGGATCGCAATTGCAAGGTTATCAGCCAAGGTTTCCATCAGCTGTTGATCGTCTTCACTGAAGGTGTTTTTTTCATCACTTTGCAGGTCTAACACGCCCAGTATTTCGCCACCGAATGACAACGGCACAGCCATTTCCGATCCGTTGATCGCCTGTGCAACCAACGCTTTACGATAGAGCGGTTCTTTTTCCACATCCCCTACACGTTTTGTGCGTCGATGCTGCACCACCCAAGGTAAAATGCCAGCCTCTGAGTGAATATCAAACGAGACCCCTGCCTCGTCATAAAGATGTGTTCTCGCACCGCTGCCAGCTTTAAACGAGATCTGTTGATGTATATTGTCAATGGTGTAAAGGTGAACATACGGGAATTGAAAACGATCATGGATCAAGTTAACGATTTTTTGGAGGAGTTCATCAATATCTAGGATAGATGTAATCGCCCGGCTGACATCAGAAACCGTGGTCAGCTGTTCGGCCCGTTTCTGAACCCCCTGATACAACCGGGTGCTTTCAATGGCGATGGCGATATTATCAGCCAGGGCGCGCAAAACCATCAGATCGTCTTTATCGAAGGCATGTTTTGTGTCAGCCTGGATATCCAGAACACCAAATATCCGGGATTCAATTTTGAGCGGGATTACAACCTCTGCTTTTGTGGCAGCTAATGAGTCAACCGCCTGATATCGCGGCTCATCTTCAACATTATTTGCCATCAATTCACGACCTGTTTTCGCTACATGACCGATCATGTGCTCGCCCAGTGCAAAGCCGGGATGCGACTCACCTTCAAATTCTGGCCGGTCGCTTTCATCTGATCCTGCACTGGCTTTAAAATGCAAACGACCAGTGTTTTCATGGATCAAAAAAACGGCTACGTAATAATAATCAAATGTCTCTTGAATGAGATGGGATATTTCAGTTGTCAGAATCTCCAGGTCTGTGATTTGTGAGATGCGCCCGGTCACTGAACGTACCAGGTTGAGCTGCTTTTGGCGCCAATGGTGGAGGAGATCTTGCAAAGTAGCGTAGATTGCCAGACCTGCAACCTTGCTGATCTTGAGCAGTTGGTCAAGTTCAGATTGAATAAATGGGCGCTCGCGTTGGAGAATTAAATTACCAAACAGTGAGTCATCCCGTTTAAGCGGAATAACTGCCCAGTGGACATGGTCTTTTGTAAAGGTACGGGGTTGCAGCTCACCGTCAGATTCACCAGGCGACCCAATATCTGGATCAAAGGGGAAGGTCGCTCTGGGTAAATTATTGGTGATGGATTTATGAGGTGATTTTAACCAAATCACTGGTTTCCCACCAAAATGCTCCTCAAGAAAGGCCTCAAATAACCCCTTTTGGCTTGGATAATCCGTCATTGACACTAACTGATCACCTAAAGTAAGAATATCATCAGGTGTAAAATCAGGAATAGTCCTGGAGGGGTTAAGATTTGCCAAGACTAACCCCCTTTGTACTTGACCAGGGTCAGGGTATTTCCTTTTGTTTGCGAAAATTCAAACGTGACTTTGTCCATCAAATTTCTCATAAAGAAGATGCCCAGACCGCGCTCTTTCCTGATTTCAAGCGGTGAGGTGATATCTGGTTCCGGGATATTTTCCGGTACAAATGGTTCACCCTGATCGATGAGGATGATTTGGATTTTGTCTTCAGACTCTTTAACTTTGATTTTGATGTTGCCAAGATCTTCACCCCCATAGGCATGATCGATGATATTCGAACATGCTTCATCAACCGCTGTTTGTATGGCATACACATCACTGGGGGAGAACCCAGCTTCCTCTGCCAGGTCAACGACAAAATCACTGATGATAGCCAAGCTTTTGTAATTGGCAGGGAAAGTTTTGGATTTCATTGATGTGGTTTTTGTAAACTGACCCACTGCGGTGTGTCTGTCATTGAAAAAGTCAAAAATTGTGTTAAAACCCGCCAATTCAAAGCTGGAATATACCAATTTAGGCACATTCGTGAAGGCAACCAGACCTTTCCCGCCTCGTTTTAATTTCCGTTGTGCGTCAACAAAAGCCAAGATTCCTGAGCTGGATAAAAAAGTCACATTCCGCAAATCTACGATGATATTATAATGATCATCGTTGATTAACGCATTCAGCATCTGTTTAATTTGAGGTGCTGAATAACTGTCGATCCGACCAGTGATTTCGATCAGGTCACAGTGTTTATATTCGGTGAGGACAAGCTCCATAGTTGTTCCAATCAAATTTGATAATAAAGCAATTATATCATGGAGCAATGCAGCAAGACCTAATTAGGCGAATTATTATTTACCATCACCAAAAAATGTAGGATAGATCAACTTGTAAAATAGTGATTATATCCTGCTTCGAAAGGAGCTCTCTTGGCAGATATACAACAGGGATACCGGATTAAAGACATCGAGCAGTCACAACGCCCCAGAGAGCGTTTGGAGAAACAAGGCGCCCACGTTCTGAGCGATGCTGAGCTGCTAGCCATTCTATTACGGGTTGGCATGCAGGGGACGAGTGCCGTTCAAATGGGGCAGCGCTTATTGTACCTGTATGAGGGTTTAGAAGGCTTACTGAAGGCAACATTCACTGAATTGTGCCAGGTTGATGGGGTGGGACCAGCTAAAGCCGCCCAGATTAAAGCAGCCATTGAGTTAGGCGGACGAATTGCCAAAAAACAGCCCGAAGACCGCGTGCTGATCACCTGCCCACAGGATGTGGCTGACCAGGTTCAATATAAAATGGCTAGCCTCGAACAGGAGGAGCTGTGGGTGCTGCTGCTCGACACGCGCAACCATCATATTCGCACGGAGCAACTCTACCGTGGATCGTTAAATTCTTCTTCTGTCCGTCCGGCGGAAATCTATAAATCCGGGATTCGCCACAACGCGGCATCCTTGATTATTGTTCACAACCATCCCAGCGGGGATCCTTCTCCCAGCCCAGAGGACATTCAACTTACCCGGATGTTAATTGACGCAGGAAAGATGTTGGAATTGCCCATTGTGGATCACGTTGTTGTCGGTAGCAGGGGCGTGGCTTCGATCAAATCATTGTATCCTGAGCTGTGGACATCCTGAGCTGGGTGTACGCTGTTCGAAAATCCTCAGGATAAGAGGCTGAAAAAGACAGCCATTCATTCGTCTCGGGGTGGTTGAAACCCAAGATGCGGGCGTGGAGCATCGTCCTGGGCGCGGTAAAGGGTTGGGGCGGCAAGCCGGCGTTATACAGCCCGTCACCGAGCAGGGCTAAATCAAAGGCGCGCAGGTGGGCACGGATTTGGTGGCTGATGCCAGAATGAATCTTGATTTCCATTAGAACTCCGCATGCATACCACTTGATCACACGACAAACCGAATGCGCTGGTTTTCCGCCATGCTCGGTCACCCGGGTGCGATGTTTTCGGTCAGCATCTGCCTGGAGCGAGAGTTGAATGTCCTTCTCTCGCCAGGTAGGAACGGGCGCAACCAGGCCGTGGTAAATTTTCTCAATTTTTTTCAGGCGGAAATCCTCATTTAATTTGCGATGCACATCTTCATTGCGTGCAATAAGCATCACACCGCTGGTCTCTTTATCCAGGCGGTGGACCATCCACACCCGTCCGACCCGTGGCTCGATAACTGACCTGATATGGGGCAGGGTTGGATCGTAACCATCGGCAACGGACAAGAGGCCGCTGGGCTTATCGATAATCATTAAATGATCGTCTTCGTATAGAATTATGGGATTTTCAGTGCTGTGTTCACTCATTATCGTTGATTTTTCCTTGTTCAAAATAAACCATAGTATACTGTGCCTAAATTAATTATGTTCAGAGATGGCAATCAGAAAAGGAGCAGTCGATGTACATCGTTCATGTATTTGTGCAAGTAAAACCGGAATTTATCGAGCCATTTGTGGCCGCAACTATGAAAAATGCCATGGCAAGCTGTCAAGAACCTGGCATCGCCCGGTTTGATGTGCTGCAAGAAGAAGGCAGTCCTGATCGTTTTGTACTGGTTGAAGTTTACCGCACAAAAGATGACCCTGCCAGGCATAAAGAGACAGGACATTATCAGCAATGGCGTGATGCGGTGGAGGTAATGTGTGCTTTTCCCAGAACAAAGAAAGTCTATGCCAATGTCTTCCCGGGTGAAAAGGGTTGGGATTAACCATGAGCTTCGAGTTTGCAACAGCGCATCAGATCATTTTTGGTAGAGGTGAGCTTAAAAAAGTCGGTGCAATTGCACCGCAGTTCGGTCAGCGGGCTTTGATTGTGACAGGGAGCGGGTCAGTTCCACTGGATGGATTGAGGCGGATTTTACAGTCAGTGGGGGTGACGGGAACCATATTCCAAGTTGATAGGGAACCGGACGTACCGATGATTATTGCCGGGTTCAACCTGGCAAAAACGAAAGGATGCGAATTTGTGATTGGTTTTGGCGGCGGTTCGGTGTTGGATGCAGGCAAAGCCATCGCCGCGATGCATACCAACCCGGGTGAGCTGATGGATTACTTAGAGGTTGTCGGTGCAGGGAAGGAAATACCCAACCCGGCTGCCCCGATGATTGCCCTGCCGACAACCGCCGGAACTGGGACAGAAGTCACCCGCAATGCTGTGATCACTGTGCCAGAGCACCATGTGAAAGTTAGCATGCGCAGCCTAAAAATGATCCCCACGGTGGCGATTGTTGACCCTGAATTGACGTACAGCATGCCGCCCTCCGTCACCGCCAGCACAGGGATGGATGCGTTGACACAGGTGATTGAAGGGTATGTCTCAAACCGAGCTAACCCAATGACAGACATGGTCTGCCGGGAAGGCATCATTCGTGGTGCAAGGTCGCTCTTGCGGGCTTATAAAAATGGCCAGGATCAGGATGCGAGGGAAGATATGTCTTTGACCAGTTTGTTCGGTGGGTTGGCGCTGGCAAATGGCGGACTCGGGGCTGTCCATGGGTTTGCTGGACCGATTGGGGGCATGTTTTCAGCACCTCATGGTGTGATCTGCGCCAGCCTGCTACCATCTGTGATGAAGTATAACGTCAAGGTATCTGCAACCCTTGAGGTTAACTCGGATCTGGGTTCACGCTATCAGGATATTGCCAGGTGGGTGACGGGTGATCTGAATGCCAGTATCGAGGATGGGGTGGCGTGGATTGCTGAACTGGCAACCAATTTGGAAATCCCTGGCCTGCGTGCACTTGGCATTGAAAGAACCGACTTCCCGCAGATCATTGAGAAATCTAAGGTGTCTTCCAGCATGCAAAAAAATCCGCTCCGGCTGGATGAAACGATCCTGGAAGCGATTTTAGCAGAGGCTTATTAACCTAATGAGGGCTGTGAAAAATCACAGCCCTCTGATATCAATTTTAATAACTTCTACGCTGGCTTAAAAAAGCTGACTTCGATGATGCCTGGTCCGCCATGGACAACAATCGCTGGGGGCACTTCATAGACCGGGATACGATCAACCTCCAGGCCCTGAGATAATTCGGCAGCCAATTGCTCTGCCCGTTCCTGACCGCCGCAGTGGCTGACTGTGATCAAAGATTGCTCACCATGCGGACATTCTTTGAAGACCAGTTCTTTAATGCGGTTAAAGGCTTTAATCGAGGTACGTTGTTTCTCCACAGCAGTCACTTTCCCGTCGTCGATGCCCAGAATTGGTTTCATCTGCAATACACTACCAATCAGGTAAGCAGCATTCCCAATACGGCCGCCTTTATAGAGATATTCCAGGGTATCAACCAAAAAATAAACCACTTCTCTTTTGGAAAGATCCGCCAGGTCTTGCACGATGCTTTCAGGGTTTTTGCCTTCATCCGCCCAAGCTTTGGCTTTTTTCACCAATGCACCTAATCCCCCAGCAACCGTACGGGTATCTAGAATATGCACATCTGCTTCGGGTACAGCCTCAGCAGCCACTTCGGCAGAACGGTAGGTGCCGCTTAATTCTGCGGACGGTGTTGGGATCACGATCGAATATCCTTGTTCAGCGTATTTCCGAAACAGCGGCTCATACATCGCTGGGGGTGGCGCTGAGGTTTTGGGCAGCTCTTTGGCTTCTTTAAGTTTTGCCAGAAAGGTGGGCGTGTCTATCTCTGTATCATCCCGGTAAGGCTTTCCATCAAAGATGATGATTTGCGGGATGACATCGACGCCCATCTGTGCCAGTTCAGTTAACGGCAGGCCACATGTGGTGTCGGCTATGATTTTAATCACAATGAAACCTCCTAAAAAAAGAATGAATGTGTCGATTATAAACGATATTAAGGCAGCACCAGCAGGTCCGAGATGCTGATGCCTTGATAAATCCGCTCGATGATCTGTGCCAGTAATGGTGCAATCGAGACGATTTCAAGTTTTGGACTGTGCTTTTCTGGGGGAATATTGATCGTGTTTGTAACGACCAGCTTTTCTATGCGGTCATCAGCGTTGAGGATTTCGATGGCTGAGGGCAGCAGTACGGGATGGGTGACACTGAAATATGCTTTACCTATCGCGCCGGCTGCGTAGAGGGCATCGATCTGTTTGAGAACACTACCGCTTGCCATCAGGTCATCGATCACGATCGGGCGTTTGCCGTTGATGTCACCCACAACATGGGTGGTGTGCGTTTCCGTCGGTGAGGTGCGCCGTTTGTGCATCACGACCAGGGGCAGGTTGGTCAGCTCGGCATATTTTCCGGCCACCCCAGCGCGGCCAACGTCTGGACTGACGATCACGGAGTTATTAAACCGTGCATGTTTAAAGTAGGATGCCAGCACGGGAATGGCTGTCAACGGGTCAACTGGGATATTGAAAAAGCCTTGAATGGCAGGGTTATGAATATCAACGTAAATGACCCGGTCTGCCCCTGTGTTCTCCAGCAGGTTGGCGACAACCCGGGCGCTGATGGCCTCACGTCCTTTTGCCATGCGGTCCTGTCGTGCGTAGGGGAAGTAGGGGATCAGGACACTGACGGAGTGGGCACTGGCCCGCCTGAAGGCATCCACGTATAACAATAATTCCATCAGATGCTGGTTGACCGGTGCACTGCAAGGTTGAACGATAAAGATGTCCTGTTCGCGAACGACCTCATCGATTGTGACGTGTGTTTCGCTATCCGGGAAGATGGTCGTGGTGGATTTTCCCATGGGGACATGTAAAATTTCGGCAATTTCCTGAGCCAGTGCCGGGTGCGCATTTCCAGAAAAGATTCGAAGGGGGTGTTCAGCCATAGTTAAATTTCCGATTTCGCTATTTTTAGATCAAATTTTTCACGATTAACTTGATTATAACCTCACATTCCGTACCATAAAAACCGAAAAATTCGCATTTTTGAACCTGGGGGCCGAGTAATTTGGTCACGCGTTCCTGCGCTGCATTCTTAAGTCACACCCCGACTGCTGTGGATCACATCCCTAAACCCGAAACCTTTTCCCCTGGCGCGCAAATTGCGCTTAAAGCTACACAGCTATCCCCGCTACAAGACTGGTGTCATGCCCTGCAAAGTGGATGAAGAAATATAAGGTAGGACTGACTCACTTGAGCGGGTCTTCGTGTGAATCGTGGTCTACAAATTCCTTAACCAAAAACAAGACCTACGCTCGAAAAATACGATGTGTTGTCCAGTTTTTATTCATTTGGACAAGATTCTTTGTGCAAATACTTCTGGCATTCAGGCTCTGTCAATGTGCGCGTCAGGCGTGATTTGGCGAGGGCGATAAGATCTTCTATTTCCAATAGATAGAGTCGGATTGACCCGTCTGCTCCCGAAGTTGCCAGTTGACTTCCATCCGGGCTGAACGAGGCACTAAAAACATTGCTGGCATTGCCATAAAAACTGGCGAGTTCTTCTCCTGTTGTAACATCCCACACCTTGGCGAGCCGATCGAAGCTGACAGAAGCCAGGCGAGTGCTGTCATTGCTAAAGGTGACCCGTAAGCCTAATCCCGCGTGACCCGTTAATACATGTAGAATTTCACCAGTCTTCACATCCCATACATGGATCGTCCCATCCTGGTCACTCCCCGCCAGCAGGTTGCCATCGGGGCTGATTGCAACGCCATATATCTCGATGCCATCACTGGCATAAGAGCGTATTTCCTGACCGGTAACCGAATCCCATTGGCGCACAAATTTTTCATCCGCTCCGGTAAAAATCATTTTTCCATCGGGGCTAAAGACGATGCTGGTAATAGTAACTGCAGGAGGATGAACCTTGATCGTTAGCGTATCTTGATTTTTTAAATCCCACACCATCGCAGTTCCATCCCAAGCGGCACTGGCAAGCCGTTTTCCATCCGGGCTGAAGGCAAGGTCAACTACCATCGTTGTGTGACCACTGAGGCTGGTCACGATTTCCCCACTCAGGCTGTTCCAAATGGTTATCCTTCCTGCCATATTTCCAGCCGCGAGCAGTTTTCCATCCGGGCTATAGGCAACACTGATGAGTCCATCAGACATTTCATCTCCCCCAGAAAGGGCTAGCAGCAGTGCGCCTGACGAAACATCCCAAACTTTGACGGTTCGATCTACGCTGGCAGAGGCGAGACGTTTTCCGTCTGGACTGTGGGTTACTTCCCAAACGATGCCCGTATGGGCAGGGATTGTCATCAGTTCCTTTCCCGGCGTGGCGTCCCAGATCCGCATGTTTCCATCGTATGCCCCGGTAACAATCCGTTTTCCATCCGGGCTGCCATCCACGTTGATTACAGTACTGTTCGGACCCGAAAGCAGGAGCACCTGCTGTCCAGTCAATGGATCCCAAACACGGGTGGTGCCATCCTGACCGGCAGTGGCATACCTGCCATCTGCCAGAAAGTCAATATCGTACATACCAGATTGGCGCGGCGGGTTGGAAACCACCGCTCCTGTCACTGTATCCCAAACCTTGATGGCGCCATCTTCACTGGCAGCAGCCAGATAGTTTCCATCCGGGCTGAAGCTGAGTGCATGAATGATGCCCCCCAATTCGAGTGAAAACAATTCTATCCCCTGTTTCGCATCCCAAACCCACACAATTCCCGCGTCGCCCCCATTTGCGAGCAATCTCCCATCCGGGCTGTATTCAATGGCTTTGGGTGGCAATGTCTCAACAGCCAAAAGAGACATGATTTTGCTGGATGTGCGAACATCCCAAATCGTTGACACGCCATCCATGTTTGCCGTCGCAAGATATTTTCCGTCCGGGCTGAAACTGATCTGCCCAACGCCAACGTTGTAACCCGCCACACCTTCTTGTGATTCACCCGAAAAGATGGTGATCATCTCTCCGCTTAGCACATCCCAAAGAACCACATGGGTTGTATATGCTCCAGCCAGGATACTTCCGTCCGGGCTGAAAATTACACAGCCGGCGAAATCATCCACCCCGATCAGGGTACGTAGTAACTCTCCGGAGTTTGCATCCCAGAGCTTGACTTCTTGGCGAAGACTCATGGTTGCTATCATTTTGCCATCCGGACTGTAGGCTACACCTGGAACGCCACCAGTGGAAACGAAAATTTTCTTTATCAGGTGCATTTCAGGAATGGACTGGTGCAAGGCGTTGCGCGCCTCCAGTGTATCCGCTGTTTCCAATGCCTGCAATGCCAATAAAGCACTTCGTTCTGGATCAATCTCAAGGTTGTTGACCGCAGCAGCAGATAATTCACGTGAGGCAGCCAGTTTGTTGGACTGAATTGTTCTTTGCCAAGATAACCAGGCAACCAGTGCCAATATCCCTGCCAATAAGAAGGCTGCGGTCAGAAATATTGTCCGCTGGCGTAGACGTTGATTTGAGTGTGATTGCTCATCGGCGCGCGCCTTTTCAGTCTCTGCCAGTTTCTTTGCAGACTCAAGTTCACGCTTACGTTGCGTTTCACGTTCGACGGCTTCTTTATCAACAAGCGCTTTGGACGCGTCAAGGAATGAGCGTTCCAGTGTGTTCAAGTCGTTGGCATGTTCGTTACCCCATTCAAGCGCTTTTGCCAGCCGTGCCCCGCGGTACAACATGCTCGGATCGCGCCTGGAGGCATTCCATTCCTGCGCAGTTATGGTGAGGTGACGATGCAGCCGTAAGCCTTCGCGATTCTCCTCCAGCCAATTCCGTAACGTGGGCCACTCACGGATGAGCGCTTCATGCGCCACTTCCACAACTTCATGATCGGTCGTTATCAGGCGTGCGTCCGTCAGTGTGACCAATACCTCACGGACAATGTCGCGGTCTTGCTGGTTGGCGACCAATTCATCGAACCCGACTCTGCGGCGGGTATCGGCGGTCGAAGTGTCTCCTCCCAACTCAGTTAATCTCAAAAAAATCTGACGCGCAATTTCCCGCTGGCGCTGGTCTAGTTTATCGTAGAATACAGACTCGGCGGTCTCGGCGATGGCGCCGCGCACGCCGCCCGAAGCGAAGTAACCGCTTAAGGTCATGGTGCGGCCGCGGCGTCGCTGCCAGGTTTCGAGCAAGGCATGTGAAAGCAATGGAAGCGCTCCCGGTTCTGGTTCACGCCCAACATCTGCCCCCACATCATGGAGCAGGACCTCCACCAAGCCGGGTTCGATCTCCCAGTGACCGTTTTTCGCTGGCTCTTCGATGGCACGGCGTAGATCGTCCATGCTCATTGATCGGATGTATTCCTGATGACTGGATACCGCCTGGCGAAGCAAATCGAACTGCGCGCAGTGAGCATAGAAGTCAGCGCGCATGGCGATGACCACAATGGCTTTACCGCCGGGCTGAAGCGCGGCGGTCAACACATTCTCAATGAACGTATGTTGTTCAGCTTCATTAAGGCAGAGCGAAAACAACTCTTCAAATTGGTCTATCACAAGCAGGGTGTGTTCTGCACCGGCATTTTTTGCCTGCCGTTCTAAAATTTTGTGAAGCCCTTCCTCAGAGTCAGCGAACGCTTTGATTACAGCCTGGGTTTTACCGTGTTCGGTGAGCGCTTCTGCCAAAGCCTCCAGCGGATGCGCGGTTGGCGTTACCACATGCACAATCCAGCTGGATGACTCTTTCCTCCAGCGCAGCGCGGGGATCAGCCCGGCGCGGACCAAAGATGATTTGCCGCTGCCCGAGGCGCCGATCACTGACAGGAAACGGTGACCACACTCTAGGCCAGATAAGAGGCGATGAACGAGGGACGCGGTTAGTTTTTCTTGTCCGAAGAAAATTTCGGAGTCTGATTCGTCAAAGTAGAATAATCCTTTATAGGGTGGCAGACCAAATGCAGGCGCATCTTCCCTAGAGACATTTGCCGCGAGTTCCAACAGCCGGTCAGCCATCTCAGGCTGATCCTCCAGCATCAACACAGGGAGAAAACGAGCTGAAATGGTAGCCACATCGGGCAGGCGGTCGTTATTTTCAAGGCGGGAGATTTGGGCGTCACTGTAACCGACTGCGATAGAAAGTTCGCGCTGTGTAAGACCGGCGCGGCGACGCAGAAATTTGAGCAGGTCGCCGAAGGTGGTGAATCGCTCAAGGACAACATTTTGATTGGCAGTGAGCATGTTTACCTCTTTTTATGTTTATTAACATTATAGAGGATTTTTATGCAAATGGAAGATTTTGTCAAAAAATGTCAAGAAATTCGATGGGCGGAATGCTACAATGTGATCAATGATCTAAAAAAAAGGATTGGTTTGTTTCCTCAACATATTTAACAAAAGAAGAAATGACATGAGGACTCGTTTGACTTTCTGGATCTTGATCGCTCTTGTTTTCATTTTTATGCTGGGAGGGTGTGATACCCAGCAGGTAGAACCGCAATCACAGCCGACATCCGCCCCTCCCGCATCTGCCCCGGTTATCACTGAAACCCTGGCTGAGTCCGTTGAACAGGTAAAAGGGCTATGGTATATGAAACATGAAGGCGGTGCTATCGTCAGTCTCAATGGCGACGGTGAGTCTGTAGCTTTAACCTATTCCTTTGTTTACGTGCCAGCTATGGGGGAAATGGACACCGGGACAGCGAAGTTTGAAAATGGAAAACTGACCTTCCTGACGAGTGAGGGGGAATGCCGGAATCACAGCCAGGCAACGTACGAAATTTACATTGTGAAACAGGATGGTCTCGTCATCGGGATGCGTGGCAAGGCTGTGGCGCCAGATAGTTGTCCAGGCCGAATATTTGAAACGCGTGATTTCCTGGATTATTTCGATCCGATCCTTATTTCAAAGGGAACTAAAAAACCATCAGCATCAGGTCCGGAATTGTTTGGTGTGTGGTACGACGACGCGGGCATACTCCGCAAGATTGGCGGAACGATGAATTATGAAACGGGTGTTGCCAATATGTTTGTGACCACCTTTAACGTCCTTCAAGATCCCTGGAAGTTTATCGGCAAGACTTCAGCCAAATATAAGGACGGAAAGTTAATCTTAGAATCCAACACAGGATTTTGTGAGGATGTTGGCGCGACCACTTATGAAGTTTTTGAGATCGTTTACAACGACCAGATCATTGGCATTCACCCCAGGTTAGTTGGAGATGACTTGTGTGCAGAACGGATATACACTTATGACGACCATATCCTTAGGAGCATCATTCTGTAGGATGCTTTACAGGCGTTGCAAATGGAAGAAACCACATGTCCATTGTTAAAAGTTCGTTTTCGCAATCAATCGAATTAAAGGGAGTAGGCCGTGTCTGGGTCCTGGGCTGCAGTAGCGATGATCATTTGAATGGGTGCACGCAGGATCAATCGTTGCATAAAGATCGCTGTGTGGAAAGGAGGTGTCAGGCTTTGTACTTGCCATGGCCAGGCCATACTTACCAAGCACAATCTTAGAAAGTATGAAAGGAGTCTATAAATGAGCACGCGAGTTCGTTCGATAATGATTGTTTCTATTCTCTTGGTCCTGCTAGGTGTGACCGCAGGGCCAGTGGCTGCCGGAACCAAGACCTTTGTTACCGCCTACGAGTGCTGCGAGATCGGGGAATATCCAGGCAAGGAGTTCTTTCCCGATGGCAGGTATCACCTGAGAGGAGCCGGCTCATCTTTTGATTTCTGGTCGGATGATCCCCGCCTGGACGATGCCACAAATCGAATCACCCTCAATGCAAACTTTGTCTGGATGGATCCGCCAGTCTATGCAGCCGGCCGGATGTGGGGCAAGTTTGTCCTGTCCAATGATGGCGGCTGGTGGGAAGGCACCTGGACTGGCGTAAGGGAAAAGAATGGTTTCTCTTACTTCCACTTTGTGGGCAAGGGTGGCGGCGGATACGAGGGCCTGCAACTGAACATTCGAGGTGAAAGGCTGGACCCGGACCCGTCGGTAACGGAGGTTTATCACGGCTATATCCTCGAAACGGGCAACTAGCGCCGCTGAATGTCACAGATCCATGATGATATTTGGAAAACTGCCGACCCGCACCGAAGCTAGGTGCGGGTCGGCTTCCACTAAGTTCGTTCTCGGAAAACCGCCTTCGGGCGGCCAACGCAGGCGGCCAGGATCAAGCCCATTCAACAAGAGCGGAAGACGCCCAGCCATGACTCCCTCCCCAAGCCTGATGCGTCATCAAGCTGTATTAGACGCATGCGCATTTTCGAACATTTTCAGGGCTGTTGCCGCTCAAGACTTCCAACCAAAAAGGCATAGCTGCCTTGTCATGCGTTATGAGCTGCAGGATCCCTTGTTGTAAATCGGGGCAGTGGTCCCTAGAATAGGTAGAGGTGATGTTGAGCAGTCACGCGCCAAGCTTCCTCGAAATTTCTAAATTTTTTTATCGATAGGTGCAAAAGATAAGTATGATTCATCCACTTCGGAATAAAAGTGCGGTTTTGAGCAGCCATGATTGGATTTGAAGGTTAAATAAGCGATTTTGCGCGGGCTTGATCTTTTCGGCAGGCAACTTGCGCGGAGAATATACGCCCATTTCGTATAGTTCTGTGATAAATTGCATATTTTGAATGATTTGGTTGGCGGATTTTTGTGTGAAAGCGGATTTACCCAGACTCTGTAGATGTTGGGTGTAAGCCATGTAGAATTCTGTGGGGGTGTGTTCAGCTTCAACAGGGACAAACAGCCGGGTTAAGTGTTTCCGCATCTGGTCGAAGATGTGTTGCATTTGAATGTTTGTTGTCGCAGTTCTCTCATTCCGGCGAAGAAGCATCATCCACAGGGTCACGGCTAGCACAATGATGAGTAAAAAGATGCCCAAGCCCAAAATACCCGGCCAAATCGGCAACGATTCTGGTGAGGGATCTTTTTCAGTCAGCTGGGGCACATCAGGTGGTTGGAGATCGTTATCACCAAACCAGTTGAAGGTTGATAGGGCAGCGGTGGGTTCGAAGGGCACCCATCCAACCGGTTCAAGAAAGATCTCCGGCCACGCATGGGCATTGGCTTCTGTCACAACGAAGACCTGGTGGGCATAATCGTACGATCCTGTGCTGTACCCGATTGCGAGGCGGGCGGGTACTCCCGCTGAGCGGGCAAGGATG
This sequence comes from Candidatus Brevefilum sp., assembly GCA_019428905.1. Lineage (GTDB taxonomy): Bacteria > Chloroflexota > Anaerolineae > Anaerolineales > Anaerolineaceae > Brevifilum. The sequence continues at coordinate 12,740 of JAHYJN010000004.1, read as the reverse complement.
ACCATTGCACTGGCGTAATAGTCACAATAGCCTTGTTGTAAGTCAAACAGGAAGTAGTCCACCAGGTCTCGATCCTCGGGAGGTGCGGGGATGTCAAGTGTGTATTTAAATTGACGCAGATAGGCCTCGATGGCTTTTGCCTTCTCAAATGGCGTTGACGGTTGACTCGTCAGCTGCATTGCCAATGCATGCACCCGTTCGGGTGTCTCTGGGGGTATGTGTAGATAGGTGTCTGCGATGATGTCAGGCAGGTTGCTTTCAGTCGGCTGGAGTTGATCTTCTGAGAAATTGGGGACAAACGACCTGACCCGATATTCTGATGCGTTCAATTGTGCTGCAAAAAATTCATTGGTGACAGCATGCCAACCAACGATAATATCTTGATCAACCGCATTGAGGATACCGGTAAAGTACAGGCTGGGTCGCGCTGTTGAAGATTTGCGAATGGTGTGAAGCATAGGGCGAAAATAGTCAGGGTTTGCTTCGCTGAAAACCACCTCGTTGGCTGGGATCGTTTCTTGAATAAACTCGTCTGTCATCCAACCGGAACCGGTGTAAACATCGTAAGCGCGCCCAAACCAATAATAGGTCGGCAGTTGCGTCAGGGGATCGGCTTGGGGTGGGATAAAGGTTTCCCCGGTATCAATTTCCATAATTTTGATATCTGAGAGCTCAGGTCCGCTGCCAATCAAGTGGGCGCGCGGCATCCCCGCTAGAGATGGGCTGGCGAAGTCGTCAACGGGTGCTCCTTCTAGCCCCAGAGACTCTGAGAATGTCACCTGGCTGTCTGCTGCTGGGCGCCTGGTACGGTCAAAAATTGAGCGAATTTGATCGAATGAGATCCGGGGAACCAGGCTGGCAATGACCATGATCAAGGCAACCATTGGTATGGTCAACGTGAGAATGTCAAAGCGCAATTCTTCTGAAAAATCAATTTTCAGGTTTTCCCAGCGGCTTTCTCGTTTTAACTGTTCCATTAACACCATCATAGCAAGGATGGCGGTCAGCGTAATGATCAAACCGGTCGTGTTCCGCTGAGAAATGCCCGTCACGACACTGAGGAGGATTAATGTGGGCAGGGAGGCAACCAGGGCATGTTTTTTCCGACGGAGAAGCCAACCCAGCGAAAATAGCACGACCCACACCAAACTCCCCCACACAAGCTGGGCGCCAAGGCGGTTAAATCCGCCTTGGAAAAAGAGGAGATTGCGCAGCCATTGGATGGTTCCGATCCAATATGAGCGAAAATTGGCTAAAGCAGTGTAAAGGAAGTAGAACAGGGGGCCGGTCTTCGCTTGAGCCATTTGAAGGTGTCCGAAATAAATTTGGGGTGGGAAAGTTTCCAAGAACGCCCGAAAGAGGGGCTTGAAAATGCCAGATTGGATAAAAGACAGTCCCCAAAAGCCTGTGATTGTTCCAAGGATAAAGGTAAATACTACTTTATTATGAGCCGAACCTAATAACCAGCCGGCTGTGAGTGCGAAAATACCTAACACGATCAGCCAGGTTTGGTTCAATTCTCGAATGGATGCGGTCAGGCCGATTCCCAATCCATAGATCATGGTAAAGATCAAAATCAAAATGATCATCCACCCCAAGCGATATGTACCAAATAATGGGAAGGTTCGACCATTCATGTCAGGTTCTTCCAGCTGATATCCCGAGGTTTTTTCACCGGAACTGCGTAACCGGTGCCAAATATGCGCCATTCCCACTCTGGTTCGTCTTCTACCTCAAACTGATCGGCAAACATTTCGGCACGGATCCCGTATCCTGAGATACCCGCGTTATGTAACCGCCTCAGGAGATCAGAAGGATTGCCATTCGCGCCAAAACTGGAAGGGTCCAATATTAGCATTGTCGGGATTAATCCTTTGGCTTTGAGCCAGAGCAGCGCATCCCACCAGTCTGAGCTGATATCCGGTGTGATGATAATCAAGCTGGCGGCTTGTTGGAAACTGCTGCGGCTGGACTTGAGCAGGTGTGTTAATGGTTGATCGCCCGGTTTACTGACTGCAAGTGCCCGCAGTATTTTCATGGTTTGATCGCTGGCGTGTTGCGGGGGGATCCATGTGTGCTGCTGGTTGTTGGCAATGAAGCCAACGGCTTTCCCAGCTTGAATTCCCTCATGTGCCATTGACGCTGCCAGGATAACCCCAACTTCCAAGGTGTTTTTGTCTGTATCACCAACTTGGACCGCCTGGTGCATATCTTGAACAATCCACCAATTTCCAGTAGGTGTGTTCTCAAAAACGCGGGTGGTCAATGTCTGATGTTTGATGGAAAGCGGCCAATGAATGTGATGTAAGGGGTCTTGGGGTTGATAGTCTCGAACGGTGCTGACAGCGACAGATTGCTCCAGGTTCCCTTTGCTGAACCGTCCATCACCGGTGCGACCTCCGCTGGCAACTTGAATAGCCGGGAGAGGCAGGATGGGTGGTGTGATCAGGATATTGGCTGTGGTTGGATCGTGAATTGACAGGTGGAACAGCCCAAATAAGTCGGATGTGTGGACAGTGGTTGGGCCGAGCCGGTAGAGACCCCGGCGTGTGCACACATGCCGGATGCGCCAGGTGGTCTTGTTTTGCGCGTCGACACTGGTGCCGATGGCTTTGGGATGACCAGGGATGTCGGTGTGGTCCTCAATCTCTATCCAATGGGCAGGAATCAGTCCTTTATTGTGGAGGATAATCCGCTCTTCTAAAACATCACCAACCTTTGCCCAACCAAAGCGCATTTGGCGCTGGATTTCCAGATGATTTCTCAGGTGATGGATCGTGTATCCGCTGAACGCGAGCACAAGCCCAAGTGCAATAAAGATCGTCCACCAGGCTTCATAGCGAAAGAAAACAGCCAGCAATAATACCAAAAGGAGCAACCAGGGGAGCACCCATAAGCGCAGGTTGAGCTTGACCTGGATCGAATGCCTCATGGGCGGCCTTCTTCTGGATTCTGCGGGATATCTTGTGGATTAAAGCTCTTTTTTAAGTGGTGTGATAGGCTTTGCGCTTGCTTGGCTTGGGCTTTTACAATCGTTCGCCTGGAATACCTGGCCTGGATGAAAACATCGGTTAACGATTTTAATGGCTCAATCAGATCATCCATTTCGGGGAGGCGTTGATGGTAAGCCTGTGCGTATTCCAATGGGGTCTGAGAGGGTTTACGCTCAAACCCATGCTGTTGGTTCCACTGGACCCAATCGGTATACACCAGGATAACCGCTTGGCGTGGTGGCAGGAACTTTGCCAGGTCACCGAATGGTGGTAAGGGAAGTTTCTGTCGTCGTAAAAAGGTGTTAACAGAATCAATTCCCTTTTGGAAGCTTTCTTCGGCTGTTTTTTGAATAGTCTTAAAACCTCGAACGAGCCACTGCCAGAAATTGCGCATCCAGCTGGCGACTTTTAGCCCACGCAAGTAACCTAAGAGGTTTGGCTTGTCTCTCAGGTAGTATGCGATGGCAAAAATGACAACCGTGAGAAATACAATCCAAAAAAGGATCGACTTCACCACATCCCACCAGGGTACTGTGATCAGGGTGGGTGATAGCATTTCGATCATCTCGGGTTCGGTTCGTTGAACCGTTTCTTCGGGGACCTCAACATTTAAGAGACTCCCAAGAAACGAGATCAGCAAGGCCACCGGTGCAATGAGTATGGAGAGGATGAGCGTGACTAAAAATGTGATGGCTTCAGCCAACCATTGTGCGAGTTGAGAGAAATTCAGGGGCAAATTTGTTGGCAGCAGGATGATTACCACGATGACCAATGAAATAAAGACCAGGCTGTAAAATAACCAGTGTTGTGCAAGCTTAGGGCTGACGGGAATGTCGTTGAAGTACCAGCGTGCTTTCATGATGACGTATTGGTTGAGCGCTAAAAATACAAACGCTGTGAAGAAATAAGCCAACAAGATCACGACCAAATAGGTTGTGGGTATGGGTTCTTCAAAGAAGAAGGGCAAGCTGCTCTTCCAAATGCCCAGAAGAATGATCATCACGATCCCTAAACTAAAAATCAGCCCGATCAGACTGCGTCTGGCTTTATAGCGATCCGTAAAGGTGACCCCTAATTTCTCCTGTTCCATCAATGCATGGTCTTCTTCAAGCTGGATCAGGGGCAGGCTGAAGAACCAGGCTAAAATCCAAATCAAGAAAAGCCCTGAAGAACGGAGCATAAAGTCAAGATCGAAGAAATTTAGCGGAAAATCTTTCGGCCACGAGAGGATCTCCACCCAAATGGATGACCATCCTCGCGGCAGCATGGATACCAGGGAAACCAATTTTGCGATCAGAGCGATCAGCAGGATTTCGACCAGAATAGATAGGGCTTTGTTTTGCAAGATGCCAGGTGTTTTTTGCTGGCCATACCGCGCGATTAGGGTGATCAGGCTCACGATGAATGCAAGGATTGGGAACCAGTACAAACCCCAAGGTGGTGCGATGATATGGAGAAAACTGCTAATAATGAATGCAAAACAGGTCAGCATGACACTGACCAATAAAAAATTCAAGGTCAACAGGGTGTTTTGTGGGAGAGGTTTTTGTTCTAGGTTTCTGTTCTCGCTCATGTTCTTGATACCCCCATCATCTTGAGGTCAGTGGGGAGAGCGGCTTTATGCAGTTGGATTTTGTAGTACCCGGCCAGGTTTTTCAAAGACCGATATTCGGGTGTCTGACCGGTGAAAATAATGGCGGGGTTGATGCCCCTTTTCCGGGCATTGAATAACTGTATCAACATATCTTCGTGCAGGCTGCCCGAGATTAATACCAGTGTGGCGCCCCAGGAGAGGTTTGCCAAAGAATCCTGGAGCAGGCTTTCAAGGGGACGGCTTTCACCCGGCTGAACTCTGGCCAGGATTTCAAGGATGTGAATAAAGTGTCCTGCGCCTGTGCGCGGTTTAAGCGGAGGGGGGACCTGGTCATTGTTATGGGGATCCGTGCCGTTGGTAATTAATCCTACCGATTGCCGGTGTGTTTTGCCCCAGGCCGCCACTGAAGCGGCAGCTGTAACCGCCAGTTCAGTTGAGGCGTAAAAGGTTTTGAGGGTATAACTGTCCCGATGCAAATCCAGCAGAATTGCCAATTCAAGAGAAATAGAGGCTTCGTATAGCTTAACTTGGAGTTGCCCTGTCGCAGCGGAGGATTTCCAATCAATGCGGCGCAGAGAATCGCCAATCTGAAATTCGCGTTTTCCTAAAATTCGACTAGGGTCTTCAAAGACCGGGTTTTTGTGCTTGATGGTGCCGAATGGCGATCGCGATGGCAGCCCAAATGCCGTCAGGTTGACAATTTGCGGATAAACGGTCAACGGGCTGCTGGGGAATTCCTTTTGTGTAGGTTGCATTAAACCTAAAGGATCACCTGAGCTGATCAGCAGGGGACCTAAGGGATAGTACCCACGTTTTCTGGGCATCAGGTCATATCCGATCTGTTTCTCTTCTCGAATCCCCAAACTGAATACTTGCTTGAAGCCTTTCCCGCTGCGTAAGTCAACCGGCAGCCCTTCGTGAATTTCCAACCATAAGATGGGAAGAATACTTTTATTTTTTATTTTAAGAACAACAGGCACTGTCTCGCCCAGATAAGCACGTTCAAAATAACTGCGGGTTACTTCGACATGGCGCAAGGCGCGTTTATTCCACCAGAAACCAAGCAGAAAGGTCCCGACCACCATATAAATAACGGTCAGGGCGGACTCGGCTCGCAGGAATACCGCCAGGATCATCAGAAATATGATGAACGGCAGAAAATCGACCATCATTTTTCGTCCTGGCCTTTTAGGCTCAACGGTGTTGTCTCGATGATCCGTTCAATGATGTTCACACTGGTAATGCCGCGTAATTCAGCCTCAGGTTTCAATAACAATCGGTGTGAAAGCACCGGTACAGCCAGGTACTTAACATCATCCGGTAGGACATGGTCACGATTGTGAATTGCGGCAAATGCCTGGCTTGCTTTGAAAAGTGAAAGGGTGGCACGGGGACTGCCCCCCAGGAGGATATCTGGATGATTGCGTGTGGCATTGACCAGGTTGATCATGTAATCCCGAATGGTTTGATCGACATTGACTTCCCACACCTCGCTTGTCCAAGCAAGGATCACCTCGGGCTGTATCACTGGTTCGAGGGTTTCAATCGGATGCTGTCGCTGAAGAAGGTGTAAGATTTGATTCTCTTCGCTGTGGTTCGGGTATCCGATATCGATCTTGAGCAGGAAGCGATCTAATTGTGCCTCTGGTAGCGGGAAAGTGCCTTCGTACTCCACCGGGTTTTGTGTGGCTAAAACCATGAACGGTTTCGGCAAGGGATAGGTCATACCGTCAACGGTGACCTGCTGTTCCCCCATGGCTTCCAATAAGGCAGATTGTGTGCGTGGTGTTGCCCGGTTGATCTCATCCGCCAAGAGGATATTCACGAACAGGGGGCCGCGACGGAAATGAAAATCCTGGTCGGCTTGATTAAAAATCGAAACGCCGGTGATATCATTTGGAAGCAGGTCAGGTGTGCATTGCAGCCGTTTAAATAGCCCACCCAGGCTGATTGCCAAGGCGCGTGCCAGCATGGTTTTACCTACCCCCGGAACATCTTCGATCAGGATATGACCCTCGCAGATCAACGCCACTAACAGCAGATCGATCGATTCAGCTTTGCCAACAATTACGTTGGAAATATTATTTTTTACTTTTTGGGTGAGGGTCATCAAATCCACGGGTCATACGTCCTTTCATTACCGGTTGTACGAATAATTATACTGATAAAACATTCAGGTAAAATTGTTAATGGTAATACCTTAATCTTCGATATCTTCAACCATTGGAGCGTACCATGCCCGAAATCGATGTAAATAACGAGCCGTGTTCCGAAGGGGTCGCAATTGTGATCTTTGGCGTGACCGGCGACCTGGCCCGACGCAAACTGATGCCAGCGCTATATGAAAATGCAAAATTTAATCGACTACCCCAGCCGTTTTACATCCTTGGTTTTGCCAGGCGGCCGTGGAGTCACGACAAATTGCGGTCGGTGTTACGGGAAGGGGTTATGGAATATGGCCGTGTACAACCAATCGATGAAGACATCCTCAACTCATTGTTGGAGCGGGCTTACTATGTTGAATCGACCTTCCAGGACACGGCTGGGTATGAACAATTGAACCAGGCCTTGAAAGATCTGGGCGTTCAAAATATCCTGTTCTACCTTTCGACCCCGCCAGGGATGTATTCAACCATTGTTGAAAACCTGGGTAAATCAGAATTGGACTCTTGCCCAAGTGGATGGCGGCGGATTGTGGTGGAAAAACCCTTTGGACGTGATCTTGAATCCGCCAAATCGCTGGACAAAGAACTACACAGTGTGTTTGATGAAGCACAAATTTACCGGATGGATCATTATCTCGGTAAAGAAACCGTACAAAATATCCTGGCATTTCGGTTTGGCAATGGCATTTTTGAACCGCTGTGGAACAGGAAATATATCGATCATATCCAGATCACGATGGCTGAAACTGACGGTGTTGGCACGCGCGCGGGCTATTACGATAAAGCCGGTGTCGTGCGAGATGTGTTTCAAAACCATCTGCTGCAGTTATTAACGCTGACGGCCATGGAGGCGCCGGCTGTTTTCAATGCAAAAGCCGTACGTGATGAGAAAGTTAAAGTTTTGGTCTCGATCAGCGAGATCACGGGTGATGCCGCTTTGAGGAATACCTTCCGTGCCCAGTATGTGTCTGGAACGTTGGACGGGAAGCGGGTAGCCAGTTATCGCGATGAGCCTGATGTTGCCCCGGCCTCGACGACAGAAACCTACATGGCTGCCCGCTTATTTGTCAACAACTGGCGTTGGGCAGGTGTCCCGTTTTATTTGCGATCAGGGAAACGGCTGCCGAACCGGGTGACTGAAATTGCGATCCAATTTACGCAGATCCCGCTGGCACTGTTTGGCCAGCAAAATTTAGCGAGTGAAGCGCCGAATGTGTTAGTGATACGCATCCAGCCGAATGAGGGCATCACTTTGTTCCTGGGTGCCAAAGTGCCTGGCGGCAGCATGCATATCGAGCCGGTGGAAATGCGCTTCAGCTATGCAGAAGCGTTTGGTGATGCTCCCCCTGAAGCGTATGAACGTTTACTGCTAGACTGCCTGACGGGTGATGCGACCCTCTTCACCCGCAGCGATGAGGTTGAGGAAGCCTGGCGTCTAACTCAGGGGATTATCGAAGCCTGGGAGACACAAAAGTTGCAGAATTTACCAGTTTACGAAGCCGGTACACAGGGTCCGCACGGTGCAGATGATTTTTTGCAGCGGGATAACCGTTATTGGCGAAAAATCTAATAAAAAATTTTATAATTTTCGTGTACCGGCGTCATTAGAAAAAATCTAGCGTTGTTTGCTGATAACCTTACTGAGGGGGAAGTTTGACATGGCAGTTGGGGCAGTTCCGTTCAAAAGTTCGGATGACAAACCCACAATTTGTACAAGTCCTGGGTTGAATGTCTCCCAGCGGAGCACCGCAGGCGATGCAGCGGCCTTCTCCGGGCGGATTGGCAGTGTTACAGTAGGGGCACACATAACGTTTCAGACGGTCTGATAGGTCTCTCCCAACACCATGTTGATGGGCAGTCCTTTCGATCACCTGCCATACTTCTTCATCCATTTGAAGGGATTCAATGTCTTGGGCAATGTCATCCAGTCGGCCAATTAATGAAAAGGGATTTCGCAAAGCACGCAAAGCTGTTACACCCAGGCTGGCTGCCACACCCAACCAGGCTTGATTGCCAACTTGAACCGTTACGCCATCCTCCAGTTTGTGGATTGTGATTGTCAGGGCTGTCTGCCCTCCGGATTGTGCGCCCTGGTGGGTGGCAATTTGGATGGCAATTTGAGGGTCTCGCCCGACTTGCTGAACTCGGTAAGCCCCCCGATTGAAATAAGCAATCAAATCCCGTGCGAAGTCGCTGGGGGTGATGTCACCGTGATAAATGCGTGTGGTTGCCATGATTTGACCTTCCAGGTAAGCTTTTATTGTTGGATGATAGCCAACTTTCATTATTGTTCACCATGGATTATAATCCCTTTGCACGTTAGGCAAGGTGATATATGGCTTTTTTAAAACAATATCGGTGGTTAAGGTTGCTCTTGTTTCTGTTCATCCTCCTTTTCCTGTTAGGGTTGAGTTTACTCAACCCGGAGATGGAAACGGTTATAGCCCAGCAGCCCACAGGTGAACTACCCACGGTTACCAGCACGCCGCGCGGCCCTTATGTGGTGGTTAACCCCCTGACTGCAACCGACACTCAAATCAATGTGCGTGCCGGTCCGAGTGCTTTGACTGAAAAGGTTGGCGTATTACTGATCAACCAAGAAGCCAATGCCATCGGACGTTACGGGGATTGGATCCAAATCGAGTACCCGGGTACGCCGGGGGGAAAAGCCTGGGTCTATGGTAACCTGGTCACACTGTATGGCGGCACGCCGCCTTTGGTTGAACCCCCACCCACCTCAACGCCTAATGTGACCAAAACAATCGATCCGACCCTGGCTGCGCAATTTTTGATAACGCCTGAATCAACCCGCTTGCCCACGTTCACAGAACCAGCACCGTTGGAAATTCCTACGTTTGATGCTAATGTCGACAACACAGCCGTTGGTGGCGTCCCCATGGGCTTGATCATTGTTGGTCTGGGCGCGTTGGGCATCTTCCTGGGTGCAATTGCACTGATCAGCGGACGCTAATCAAAGAATTCGCCCAATCCGTTAAAACAATTCGCGCTTAATTTATGCCCAATATCGGCTCCACAAAAGGTCACCTGTGCGCCGTTATCCTCAAGCCAGTCTGCTGCTTGCTGTGCTTTTTTGATGGGGATGATGTCATCCCGGGTACCATGAGCGATAAAAAAAGACTTTCCTGAGAAAGATTGCCCATCAAGCTCGTGAACCCATGTTTGGGGAATAAAACCGGCTAAGGCCGCAACTTTACCAATCCGTTGTGGATACAAAGCGGCCAGTGCATAGGCCATCACTGCACCCTGGCTAAATCCCATCACATCGTAGTATTGAATAGTGAGTTTGTGATCCTCCAACCAATCATCCACACGGTTAAGGAGCTGGCCCGCTAAATCTGCGTATGTTTGAAGGCTTGGCCACTGCGGGTCGATCTCATGCCAGCTGTATTGATCCTCACCAGTTTTGACCGGCGCACGTGGTGCTATGAGCGTGTAGTTATTGGAAATAGGTTTAGTGAGGATCCACATCGCGTTCTCATTGCCTTGGTGACCATGAAGCAACAACATCACCCGCTGATCAGGAGATGGGTCGGATGAGGGCTGAATCCGAAAGGTCCAGCCCTGGATTTCGATCTTTTGTGGTTCATGTTGGCTGTTCATGACTTACTTATCCTTTCCATGCCCTTGAGGATGAACAGGATCAGGAGGATGAGGATCACCATCCCAAATACGCACAATAGACCCAGCAATGCTGCGTTCAACCCATACAAGAACCAAATCAAGCCCAATCCTAAAGTGAAAACAAGGATCAACAACCCCAACAGCAGGCGGGCTTGGGTCTGTTTTGCGTAGTTTCGTAGATCGCGCATCAAACCTTGATACTGCCCCAAAAGTCAGGTACTGGGTCGGGGTTGACGCGATGTTTGACCTGGCGTTGGAGCTTTTTCATCCAGTTTGCCTCAGCTTCGATTTGGGTCAGGGTTTCCTCGGTAGCCATGACTCCGGCTGCAATCATCTCTTCGACATCGATCGTTTGCAGGAGGCCGACATGGCCGACACGCGGTGCGATGATCACCTCGGGTCGATACAGTTGCATCGAAAGCTCTGTTAGGTGTTTGCTGGCCACCTCGAAGGATTGCGAAAAGATCTTTAACGCCTGTACCGGTCGTAGTTGGTTGAGCATTTCGACGATTGATGTCGGGCCAGGGATGTGGATTGGCAGTTGGACTTCATCCTCAGGATAATCATCCGGTGGCTTATGCAGCATAACCGCCACAACGGGTAAATCGGGCCGTAACCAACGGGCAACTTGAACCGGGACTGGATCAAGTACACCGCCGTCGACCAACACCTGCCCGCCAATCTTCTGGCTGGGGAACACGCCTGGGACGGCCACGGTTGCCAGAACCGCATCGATGACTTTTCCCTGGTTGAGGATGATCTCTTTTCCGGTATGCAAGCTGACCGCTGTGGCTGCGAATGGGATCTTTAATTCATCAAAGGTGCGATCTGAAAGCATCTGATAGAGTTTTTCTGAAATTTCGCCCAAGCCTAACAAAGATGGCGCATCATCAGCATGGCGGCTGAAGGACCGGATGGGATCAAAATTCTTAACCGCTTCTTCGATTTGCACCGTGCTGAAACCGGCAGCGTACACCGAACCAACCAGTCCCCCGGCGCTGGTGCCCGCGATGGCCTTGATGTTAAACTGGTGCGCTTCAAGGGTGCGCAAAACGCCAATGTGTGCAATGCCGCGCACGCCGCCCCCACCCAATGCCAATGCTATATCCATAATCCTGCTCCCTGAATGTTCATGTATTTTTATCCATAATTATACCTACAGGGATAATAGTTGTCGTGTTTGGTCTTAGCTGGTCGTATTTTCAGGGGATTCAATTTGCTCAATGCTGCCCTGGTCATCCTCTTGTCATTGGCGAAAAGACCCAAGCTAATTACAATGCTGTGGTTGAGGGTGTTGATAAGCATAAAATCTCATTATTGGTTGGAAGGGAGGGGCGACGCATGCATCGCCTGTACAGTTTAGTATAAATAAATGCTATTATATTGACGATTTCACATCCACAAATCTAGAAAATCGTTAGCCTATCCATTTTTCAACACCCTCGTGGTTATGTCATGTAGCAGTATGTGCTAGAATTAGGGTCTATGAATGGTAAAAAGATTGTTGCTAGGAACCGAAAAGCGAAATTTGAGTACGAGCTTCACGACACTTTTGAGGCTGGGCTTGAACTCGTGGGTTCAGAGATCAAGTCGATCCGTGCCGGGCAGGTATCGATCGCAGAGGCCTATGTGCGCACAAACGGCCGGCAAGCCTGGCTGGTCGGCGCACACATTGCACCTTATGACCAGGCCAGCGTGTTCAACCATGAACCTGAACGTGAACGGCGTCTGTTGCTGCATAAGCGAGAGATCAAAGAATTATGGGATGCTGTTCGTTTGAAAGGCATGACAATCATCCCGACCATACTTTATCTGAGCAATGGGCTTGCCAAAGTTGAAATTGCCCTGGCTAAAGGAAAACGCCAATATGATAAGCGTCAGTCCATCAAGCAACGGGATATGTCCCGGGATATCGATCGGGCTCTGGATCATCGAGGAGGCCGTAAGGATGATTAGGTGGATTTATTGATGAAGAGGCTTGAGGATGTTAAATAATAACCTGGTTGCCTTAGCCCTGACGCTAGCAATTGCCCTGGTTTGGCTGCGGTTGAACGATTTTGCTGCGCACAAAGGCTGGATTTCCAGTCAGATTAGCCGAAAGATCATTCACGTTGGCACTGGCCCGATATTTGTTCTGTGCTGGTTATTCTTCAATGACTCAGCACTTTCGCCGTACCTAGCTGCGCTGGTACCGTTGGGGATCACCGTCCAATTTGCTTTGGTTGGCAGCGGTGTGATCAAAGATCCCGCAGCTGTGGAAGCTATGTCCCGTACCGGCGATCGCAGGGAAATTTTGCGAGGACCTTTGTTTTACGGGATTGCCTTTGTGGCATTAACCATCGCCTT
>JAHYJN010000003.1 GCA_019428905.1 Candidatus Brevefilum sp. | reverse complement strand
GCAGTTCATTCAAATCGGTCTCAGGATGGACCAAAGAGGCATTACTCGATGAATGGGCACCTGAACGCATTGAAGCTTTCATGCAGGCAGCAACGGCTGGCCGGTAACCAGGTGTTTTGATTGCCTGGATATCTTCATCAACTTGATAAGGTGCATTCACAATGCACCTTATCATGTAGTGACATGTCATAAATTGTGGTGGATTAGGTAACGTTGTTGCCTGTAAGATAAGTTGCGGTTTCAGTGTAAAAAAGGTCATAGGATGACAGGATATTATCTTTCTATTGGCAGTATTATCATTGATGACATTATTCTGCCTGACGGCACAGAAAGGCTGGGCATTCTTGGCGGTGGATTAACCCATGGAGCCATGGGAATACGGATCTGGTCAGATCAGGTAGGTTTGGTTTCTAGTGTGGGTTACGATTTTGATCAAAGCCAATTTAATTTATTGAAATCCTATTTTGATATTTCAGGCGTTGAGAACCTAACCGATGTCCCCACGCCGCGCGCGTGGCAGGTGTTTGAAAAAGATGGCACTCGTCATGAAACATTTCAAACAGATTTTCAGATCATGCAAGATTGCATCCCAAAACCTGATCAGTTGCCTGAAGTATATGCAGAACTGCATGGTGTTCATTTGCACTGCCCACCGAGGGATGTTGCGCTGTGGGTGCCATCCCTCCGTGATCGGGGTTGCCAGGTGATTTTATGGGAGCCCTGGGATGAATTCTGCATACCAGAAAATCGGGAGCTGTTTCAATCGAATTGCAGCCTAATTGATATCGTATCACCTAACCTGCGTGAAGCCAGCCGATTGACGGGAAAAGATGATCCAGCGGATATTATCTATCGACTTCGGGATTATGGCGCCAAGGTATCAGCGTTGCGTATGGCTGAATTAGGGAGTTTGATCTTAGGGGATTCAGGTGACATTTATCACATCCCCGCTTTTCCGGTGAGCAACATCTTAGATGTAACCGGTGCTGGTAATGCGTTCTGTGGTGGATTTGTTTATGGATTTTCTCACACCGCTGATATACAACACGCTGGTTGGTATGGCGGCGTCAGCGCATCTTTGGCATTACACCAATTTGGCGCTTTGCATCCATTAGTAGACCTCAGCCAGAAAGCCTTTACCCGACTGGAATGGTATAAGAAACAGGTGAATCTAAGCCGATGAAGATTTCCCTCTGATTAAATGATCGCTATAAGCGATTCTTATACCTCAAGGATTTGATTGATGAATTTTGATCCTAATATTCCAAATCTAATCGCAATTAGCATGGGTCTTCTTGCGGCTGCCATGTGGGGATCATGGTTTATCGTGCTTAAGCATCTTGACGATTATCCACTGGAAGCTTTTTACCTGACTTTGTTTGTTGTTTCGATGGTGGTTGTGTGGGGAGCAGGCTTGTTGTTAGATGGCCAAAATTTATGGGTGAACATCCAATCCGTTTGGCGATCCGATCCTTCGCGGATAACGGTCACTTTGGTTTGTGGCGTTTTTTATGTGATTGGCATCCAGCTGTCATTATATGTGATGCAGGTTTTAGGTTTAGCTGTCACACAACCTGTGCAGGCATCGATCAATGTGGTCGGTGGTACAGCACTTTCAGCGTTGATTGGCGGGGTCCCGATGGGCTTAAGTGTTGGGAGAATCATAACTTCAGTTTGCTTCTTGTTAGCTGCCGTTGTCCTTTCGATGATTGCAGGTCGGATCCGTCATCGATCTCAAAAAGCAGCCAATATTGTTACGGGGCTTTCAGATCAGCCGCAAGAAATCAAAAGGGCTGTTATATTACTGATCATATCCTCTTTGCTCATCCCTGCTTATACGATTGGCTTATCCTACGGGTTGAAATCGACCACACAGGCACAAGGTTTAGCCCCTTTACCATTCATGGCCGTGCTCTGCTCGGGTGCTTTTATGGGTGCTTTGATTGCCTCAGGTAGCATACTTACAGTTCGTAAGCAGTGGGGAGTATTCCGAAAGAATGGGTTTCGAACGCACAGCCTCGGGATGATTGCCGGATTTGCCCACTATGGGGGGAATATCATCCACACGTATGCTACCCGCAACCTGAGTTCAGTTGTATCCTGGCCATTGGGTTTTACTGCAGGTTTGTGGACTTCGATGTGGGGGTTAGTGTATGGAGAGTTTGAAGGATCGCCTGTTCGTGCATATTCATTTCTCGTCGGTGGCATGGTGTGTTATTTGATCGGAGCCCTATTAATAACAATGCTTGTATGATCCAGAAAGATGAACACCATGGCGCTCATCCTTGGGGGTCTTCGGAGATAAACCGGGTACCAAGAAACTCCGATACAGGGCTGAGTGGGAGGCATCTGTGTCTGCATTCGAAAAGAGGGTGGGTGTGAACAGCAGCCACGCCAGGCTGACGGCTGTGAGGGTTATGGCGATGATGATAAAGCGAGTTTTATTCAAATCAGACCTCGGTTAAGTATGTAAAGAGTCGCGTGTTTCGCATAGGTGAACTTCTGATGGTCATTTGTTGCTTAATAAATATTACCCTAAACCTGGAAGGCTGTTGATTAATTGTATCATCTACCAGGCATCGGAAATCAAGTAAGAATGAGAGCCTTCACCTCGTCTATACCTTATGGCTGATCGGAAAATAAGAACAAGACATTAGCCCAGCTTTTTTCTCAAAAGGTGACTATGGTAAAATTCCATAAAATAGTGAATGAAAGGGTCATTTAAATGGGTCAACAATCCATACAATCCAAAGCGATTAATACAATTAAATTTGTGTCTGTCGACGGTGTTCAAACCGCCAATTCAGGGCATCCCGGGTTGCCGATGGGCAATGCCGGTGTGGCTTACGCAGTTTTTATGAAATGCCTGAAGTTCAACCCGAAGAATCCCAAGTGGTTCAACCGCGACCGGTTCATCCTTTCAGGTGGTCATGGTTCAATGTTGGCCTATACCATGCTGCATCTTACCGGATATGAGATTTCACTGGAGGACTTAAAGTCGTTTCGACAATGGGGCAGCATCACACCCGGGCATCCGGAATATGGCATGACACCCGGAATTGAAGTCACCACCGGTCCCTTGGGCCAGGGATTTGCGAATGGTGTCGGCATGGCGATTGCTGAATCCCACCTGGCGGCGGAATTCAACCGCCCCGGGCACGAGATTGTTGACCATTATGTCTATGCGATTGTTACCGATGGAGACTTGATGGAAGGGATTTCATCTGAAGCAGCATCCCTGGCTGGACATTTAAAGCTGGGTAAACTGGTTTACTTTTACGATGATAACCGGATTTCGATTGATGGGCCTACAGATTTAGCTTTTACCGAGGATCGCGCAGCTCGCTTTGACGCTTATGGTTGGCATGTCAGCCATGTTCAGGATCCTTATGATATTGATGGATTGGTAGAAGCGGTGGATGTGGCCAAAGCTGATCCCCGGCCTTCAATCATTTTTGTTCGCACGATGATCGGGCATGGGCTGCCAACGGTGGCAGGCACATCTGATGCGCACGGTTCACCCCCCGGCTGGGATGAGATCGAGCAAGCTAAGAAGAATGCCGGCTGGCCGATCGAACCCAGGTTCTATATTCCTGATGATATCCGCCAGCACTTCCTAACCCGGGGTGCGTTTGGGCGGGATCTCGAACAGGAATGGAATCAACGATTTGAAGCATATCGAGCAGCTTATCCTGATTTAGCAGCTGAATTTGAGCGGCGGGTCAAAGGCGAATTGCCCCAGGATTGGCAAGCAGCCGTTCCAAATTTCGCCCCCGACGCAAAGGGCATGGCGACCCGCTCAGCCTCCGGAAAGGCTTTAAACGCCTTGGCAAAGGTCCTGCCAGAGCTAATGGGAGGGTCAGCAGATCTTGAACCCTCAAATAAGACCTGGATAAACAATGAAGTTGATTTTCAAGTTGGCACACGCGAAGGTCGAAATATGCATTTTGGCGTGCGAGAGCATGCAATGGGTGCCATCGTGAATGGCATGGCAGTGCATGGCGGGTTGATCGCTTATGGAGGGACTTTCTTAGTCTTTTCAGATTACATGCGCGGGGCTGTACGCTTATCAGCGCTCTCCGAATACCCTTCCATTTGGGTGTTTACCCACGATTCTGTGGGTTTGGGTGAGGATGGACCTACGCATCAGCCGATTGAGCATGTTACCAGTTTACGGTTGATTCCTGGTTTGGTAACCATTCGACCTTCGGATGCCAATGAAACAGCGCAAGCTTGGCGTTTTGCGATTGGTCATAACGGGCCAGTGGCTTTGGTACTGACGCGGCAAAACACATCGATCATCGATCGTGAGGTTTATGCCAGTGCAGAAGAGCTATTAAAAGGTGCCTATGTGCTGGCAGATTTTGGTGAAAAAGACCCTGAGCTGATCTTGATGGCATCTGGTTCCGAGGTGGATCTGGTCCTAAAGGCCGGTGAAAGCCTGGCTGCGGAAGGTGTGAACCTTAGGGTGGTCTCCTTCCCCAGCTGGGAGCTGTTCGCCAGACAGGACAAAGCCTACCGGGCGGATGTGCTGCCTCCAACGGTTAAGCTGCGTTTGGCAGTTGAAGCTGGGACGACACTGGGTTGGGAACGGTGGGTTGGAGATCAGGGTAAGGTGATTGGGATTGATCAGTTCGGTGCTTCAGCACCGGGCGAGATCGTTATGGCGGAGTATGGGTTGACCGTGGCAAAGGTTCTTGATGAAGCATTAACACTGTTGCGCTCTGCAAACCTGGCTGATCAAGATCCTGTCTGATTTTCACGACTAAGAAAGAAGGGAACAATGAAAATTGCTGTTGCTGCTGATCATGCAGGTTACCCACTAAAGGACACTGTGATTAAGGCTATACAAGCCCTTGGTCACACAGCGCTAGACTTAGGGACAGATTCCACACAAAGCGTTGATTACCCGGATTACGCTGAAAAAGCCGGCCTGGCGATCGTGAGAGGTGAGGCTGATCGGGCGGTTGTGATCTGCGGTTCCGGTGTGGGTGCCTGTATTGCCGGTAACAAAATCGTGGGTGTGTATGCTTGCTTGTGTCACGACACATATTCGGCTGCCCAGGGGGTGGAGCATGACCAGATGAATATGCTGTGTTTGGGGGCCAGGATTATTGGCTCTGAGCTAGCCATCCATATCATGCAAGCTTTTATAAATGCAGAGCCATCAGATGATGCGCGGCACTTACGCCGGGTGAAAAAAATTAAAGCTATCGAAAAGCGAGAACTACAAGGAGATCAACAATGAGCAATGTAAATAAACTACAACTTCTGGGACAATCGATTTGGTACGACAACCTAAAGCGGTCCTTCATCCAGGATGGCACCATTCAGGGTATGATAGAACGGCGAGAAATCCTGGGGATGACCTCCAATCCCAGTATCTTTGAAAAAGCGATTAAGAGTGATAATGATTATGCCGCTGACCTGCAAATGATGGCCTGGGCGGGATTGTCCTCCGAGGAAATTTTTTACAGGTTGGCCATCCGTGATATCCAGAATGCGGCAGATCTTTTTAGACCCTATTATGATGCTAGCAATGGTCGTGATGGTTATGTGAGCTTAGAAGTCAACCCTAAGCTGGCTGATGAAACCCAGGACACGGTTGATGAAGCCAAGTGGTTGTGGAAGGAAGTTGACCGTCCCAATTTGATGGTTAAAATCCCAGCCACCAAAGCTGGTTTACCCGCTATAACTGAAGCGATTTCGGCTGGAATCAATGTGAATGTCACGCTCATTTTTTCTCGAAAACGATATCTCGAGGTGATGGAGGCATATCTAGCCGGATTGGAAAAACGGCTTGACCAGGGGCAGGATGTCTCTCGGATTGCTTCGGTCGCATCATTTTTTGTTTCTCGGCTTGATACAAAAGCTAATGAACGCTTACAGCAGATTGTTGATGAGGGTGGCGCAGGTGCAGACCAAGCCCGAAGTTTGCAAGGAAAGCTGGCGATTGACAACACCCGTTTGGCTTACCAGGCATATCTCGACTTTTTTGCTGCTCCACGATTTGCCCGCTTAGCTAGGGCTGGAGCGCAGAAACAACGTCCTTTATGGGCTTCGACCAGCACCAAAGACCCGGCTTATTCTGATGTCCTGTATGTGGACGAGTTAGTGGCAGAAAACACGGTCAACACCGTACCGCCTGAGACTTTAGCTGCTTATTTAGACCACGGCGATCCGGCCATCCGGATTGACCAGGACTTGGATCGGGCTAAAGCAGATTTTGAGCTGCTCTCAGACCTGGGACTCTCACTGGATGAGATCACCCAGGCGTTGGAGGATGAAGGTGTGCGGAAATTTGCCGAGTCTTTCGACGGTCTGTTGGAAGCAATTGAGGCAGAAAGACGGAAATTTTTAGGTGACCTTGGCTCACTCGCAGACAAAGTTGCTTCGCAGGTGAAATTATTCAAAAACGGTGACCTGGTGGCGAAAATTTTCAGGAATGATCCGACTATCTGGACTAACACATCAGAAGGAAAACAAACGGTTCAAACACGCTTAAGTTGGCGAGACTTGCCTAAGACCAGCCAGGCAGCCATCACCGAGATTGAGGGGTTTGTGAAACAGTGCCGGGCGGATGGCTTGACCAAAGCCCTGGTTATTGGCATGGGTGGTTCTTCACTGGCGCCGGAAACGATGAGCCTGATCTTGGGGCCAAAATCAGAAGGGATGTCGCTTAAAATTATCGATTCGACCCTCCCGGCTCAGGTTAGTGAGATCGAAGCATGGGTTGATTATCCTGAGACAATATTCATTGTGGCCAGCAAATCGGGCACTACCAGTGAACCGCTGGTGTTATTTGAATATTTCAGGGGTAAAGCGGAAGAAGCTGTGGGTGAAAGCTGGGCATCGCATTTCGCTGCGATCACCGACCCGGGCAGTAAGCTGGCAGCGATCGGTGAAACCAGCGGTTTCAGGGCTGTGTTTACCGCAGACCCGAATGTGGGCGGTCGCTATTCCGCACTGACCCACTTTGGGTTGGTGCCGGCTGGGCTAATTGGGATTGATTTGCATCAATTTCTGGCACAAGCTGAGAAAATGTTGGAAACATGTTCACCTATGCAGCCGATGGAGACGAACCTCGGTGCGTTGTTGGGGATCATCCTCGGTGTCAGTGCTAAGCACCATCAGGATAAATTGACCCTGGTAGCTGACGAGTCAGTCGCACCAATCGAGGCGTGGTTGGAACAGCTGATTGCGGAAAGCAGCGGAAAAATGGGAAAGGGCATTGTCCCGATTGCGGATGAGCCCCAACTTGATGCTGAAGCCTACAGTCCCGATCGTGTGTTTGTTTACCTGCGAGTTTCCGGTGAGAAGGATGCCTTGATCGATGCTCTGCGAAAGGCTCAACATAACGTGGTGGTGTTGCAGTTGGCTGACCTGTATGACCTGGCAGCACAATTCTATTTGTGGGAATTCGCGGTTGCCATCGCCTGCAGCGTTCTTGGTGTGAATGCTTTTGACCAACCTGACGTGCAGGACAGCAAAGATCGGACCAAGCAAAAGCTAGCCCAATTCGCCGAGACAGGACAATTAGCCGAACCAGACGCGATTTGGGAGCGTGATGGCATCCGCGTTTTTGGACAGGATTTTGAGGCTCTTGAGGATTGTGCGTCAATTTCAGAGGTAATCGCCGGGTTCACTGCACTGGCTGGGGAGGGGGATTACATTGCCATCAACGCTTACGTGCCGCGAAACGAGGACACAATAGCCCGATTAACTGACCTCCGACAGCGCATCCTCGAACAGACCGGACGTGCTACCACCCTGGGTTTTGGTCCGCGCTTTTTACATTCAACGGGACAGCTGCATAAAGGCGGTGCGGATAACGGCTTGTTTTTGCAAATTACGCAAGATCATGAAGCAGACCTGATCATTCCCAAAATGGATGTGACCTTTGGTGTGCTTGCCCGTGCGCAAGCCCAAGGCGACCTTGAGGCACTCCAATCCCGGGGGCGGCGCGTGATCCGCATCCATTTACCCACGCAGGATCCCTTGGCATTTTAACTGCGCCTGTCCAATCACGAAATCTTGAGTTCCCGGTGACCTATTCTGTTCCGGGAACTTTTGTCATCTGTAAGCGTAATCATGTATAATCTTGAATTATGACTGGCGATTCATTTTTTAATTGGCGACTGCTAACTTATTTCGTGGGTCAAGGCTGTTCTTGCAGATGAAAATATTAGCAGTTGACCCGGGTGAGAAGCGGATTGGATTGGCGATCAGTGACCCCACCGGCACGATTGCCCGTCCTCTGTGTATTATCAAGCACGAGTCGCGCCAGAAGGATGCCCAAAAGATCGTGGAGATCGTGCATGCTGAGAATGTTGAGATGATCGTGGTCGGGCAGGCTTTAGATGCGGAGGGCGAAGTCGGTCACCAGGCTAGAAAAGCCGAGCGGCTGGCGGATGCAATTCGTGAAGAATCGAGTTGCAGTGTTAGGCTGTGGGATGAGAGCGGGACCACACGCGCTGCCATTCTAAGCCGGGCGGCATTGGGGGTTTCCCGAAAAAAGCGGAAGGGGCACCTGGACGACGTTGCTGCCAGCATCTTGCTGCAGGATTTCTTGATCGCGAATGAGGAAAGCATCAAAAGTGGTGAGGTGGACCATGACCAAACGTAAAAAAGCTGGGCGCGTTTTCTCATTTATTCTCATCCTGTTGTTGATCCTTGGTTTGGGTATTTTAGGTGTGTACTTCATGATGGTGCGTTCGGTAAAGGCTGAATTTGGAGAGCCTGCTGCCAATTTATCCCAGACGCAAAGGGTTTTGTTTACAGTTGAGCTGTTTGTCAGTCGAAATGCACTGCTCGACCCGCAGTCTTTGCCTGGTGTTGAGCAAAACTTCATCATCAACCAGGGTGAATCGGTGGGGATGATCTGCATCCGGCTGGAAAAGGCAGGTCTGATCCCTAACGCAGAGCTGATGCGCACCTACCTGGTTTATACCGGGCTGGACCGGATGTTACAATCAGGGCAATTTGCTTTGACGACAGCCATGTCCCCCGTGCAAGTCGCAGCAGAGCTCCTGGATGCCACGCCCAAGGATGCGGTCGTCACGATCCTCCCTGGCTGGCGGATTGAAGAAGTTGCAGCCAATGTCGCTGGCAGCGGGCTGTCGATTTCAGCGGAGGCTTTCATCCAAGCCGCGTATTCGCCAACTCAGCAACAGCTCGCCTTACTGCCTGTCAGTGACCCTGGGTCGTTAGAAGGGTTCTTGTTTCCAGGCACTTACGTGCTGCCAAGGGAATCAAACTTAGATGATGTGCTGAAGGTGATCCTCAGCAATTTTACTGCTCAAATCGATGAGACGCTGCTTGATGGTTTTGAACGCCAGAACCTCTCACTGCTAGAAGCCGTCAACCTGGCTGCAATTGTGGAGAAGGAAGCCGTTGTCGCGGATGAAAAACCGCTGATCGCATCCGTATTTTTCAACCGATTCGCTTATGGCATGCGATTGGAGACGGATCCAACCGTTCAGTATGCATTGGGTTTCAATCAAGACACGGGATCCTGGTGGAAAGCGCCGCTCTCGCTCGCTGACCTTTCGGTTGAATCGCCTTACAACACCTATCAGAATTTCGGTCTTCCACCTGGGCCTATCTGCAATCCGGACCTCGGTTCACTAAGGGCAGTTGCTTTTCCAGCTGAAACCCCATACTTTTTTTTCAGGGCAGCTTGCGACGATTCGGGCCGCCACAATTTTGCAATCACGTTTGAAGAACATCTTAATAACAGCTGTGAATAAATAAGAGGAGTAATCATGTCGGTGTTAGGAATTGATATTGGTGGTTCGGGCATTAAAGGTGCGCCTGTCGATGTTGAGACTGGTGCCTTCCTTGCAGATCGCTACAGAATACCCACGCCATCCCCTGGCAATCCAGACCAGGTGATCGAAGTGATCCGGCGCATTGTTGATCACTTTGCGTGGGAAGGAAAAATTGGTGCAGGTTTCCCGGGGCCGGTTCGTAAAGGCGTGATCCATTTAGCGGCAAATGTGAGCGATGAATGGCTTGGTGAAGATCTGACTAAGCTGATCCATAAGGCCACGGGTTGCCCTGCAACAGTGCTAAACGATGCAGATGCAGCGGGTTTGGCTGAGATGCGCTTTGGTGAGGGCAAACGCTATGAAGATGCCTATGTCCTATTTTTAACGATTGGCACTGGCATTGGGTCAGCTTTGTTTGTCAAAGGTGAATTATGGCCAAATTCTGAACTTGGGCATTTAAAAGTGCGCGGTAAAGATGCTGAACACCGCGCCGGGGATGGGGTTCGCCAGGCACAGGATCTCTCCTGGAAGAGCTGGGGAAAAACGCTGCAAGAGATTTTGCTGGTGTATGATTTCTTACTCAGCCCGGATGTGATCATCCTTGGTGGGGGTGTCAGTAAGAAGTTTAATAAATTTGGAAAATACCTGAAAGGCACACACGCAAAAGTGATCCCTGCAGAGCTGCGGAACCAGGCTGGCATTATTGGCGCAGCCATGGCGGCAGAAGAGGCATTGACCCTTGATTAAATCAAATTTGACCCCTGGATAGTTTTATATTGCTGGGTTGATGCAATTAATCTTCAAATAAGGCGTTGTACCCGGGACCATCCTGGAAATAATCGTAATTGGGTTGGATGTCCTGTGTCAGGTCAAGCTGTTCATCCGGTTCGAGCTTGCGGGTGTAGTCAATGTGGACTGGGTTTCCATCGTAATCATGACCATCAAAGGGCTGATCAAACCCGGGTGTCCCCTTGGGCATGGATTGCACTTCTCCCCCCTGGGCTAAGTAAGCTTCTGGTACTTCATCTTGCGGGTAAATGGCATGGAAGGGGCATTCGGGGATGCAGGCGCCGCAATCGATACAAGTGGCCGGGTCGATGTAAAACCAGGGCCATTTATCCTGGGGTTTGCCCGGTAGAATGCATTCAACAGGGCAGACAGTGACACAGCTGCCTTCACGAACGCATAAACTGGTGATGATGTGGGTCATGAAATCTCCATTTGTTAACGTTTAGGAGATTGTAGTATTGCCAGATGGCTTTGTCAAGCAACGGCAAAAATGTTTTGGATCGCTAACGATAGATCAATGGAAAAAAGTGCCGGTATAGAGGAGACTCCATCAGCCAGATGCGAACTGAATCTTTCAAAGCCCATTCTAATGCTTTTTGCATATCCGCAAGACGGTCAGCTGCTGAAGGGTAGGCATCAAGGGCAAGGTTATCAGCTAATGTTTGAAAATCAGGGTCTGGATCATACGCAGCCCACAGAGGTGATGAAGCAAAAGAGCTATGTGGTGTATAAAAGAATTGGAAGTTTTCTGCCTCGTGATATGGATATTCGAAAATCCATCTACCAGTGTAAATATGCCAGTCCCCAGCTGCTGGATCTGATAATAGCCAGATTAAACGAGCTTCGGCATTATTTTTGTACAATCTTTCAATGGTGAAGCCAAGAGTCTCAAGTTGGTCGGCAACATAATCTCCGATAATCTGTCTGTCGTCCTCAATCCGAATAATAATGATTAATTTAATCAGCTCACCGTTTTCGTAGTGCCAAAGCCCACCATACTTATATGCCTTTTTACTTATTAGTTCATCGGATATGATTGACTCTGCAGTAGTAAAGCTGTAAGCATAATCACCTTCAAGTTGATTAAATGTTGAAACAAGTTTTGGGTATTCTTTACCGTACTTGCTGATTGGTGTCCACAGTGGGGTGGTTAACCGGCTTGGATTGACCAGGTCAATCAATTCATGCCGATCAATCAGCATGTTCATTGCAGTTCGAACTGCAGGGATCCCAAACGGGTTCAATCTCTGGTCATTAAAATAAAGAATAGGATTAAATGTTATTTCGTACATATCAACTTCTGATACACTGGCGGCTTGAACAGGGCTGATAGCGATCAATAATGAAAACAGGAAAGTAAAGATCAATACGCAATTAAACCTACTGATTTTAGTCATGATAGCTCCTAGCATGAATAGAAATCCAATTAAGAATCAAAGACTATCCAATCACAAGCCAAGACTTGGTGCAAACTGGAAGATGTTGATTTTCACCTCCTGAATTGAAGTTCTGGGATTAATAAATATCATAGCAGATTTTTAGATGTATTTCAATATTTGCATACCAATCGGTCGTCTCGATTTGCAAATCAACCCCATTCATTCTCTGGATTTTGTTTATGCGCCTTTTTCAATTCATAATTCACATAAGGAAACATTGCGATCTGGTTTTTGAAAATTCTGTTGTGGCAACTCTTTATCCAGCAAACGATGATTATTTCTCCGCTAAATCGATTACAATTTTTACTTATGGAATCTAGATCTCGACACCAGCCAATCATCGCCACAGGGGCGGGGATTTTGTTTGTCTCAACCGCATCGATTTTTATCCGGTTTGCGCAAGCTGAGGTGTCGTCGATCGTGATTGCTGCATCCCGACTGCTGATTGCCAGCCTGGTGCTGATTCCAATTACGTTGATCCATTATCGGCAGGAATGGTTGCGATTGTCACGGTCTGACCTGGTCAAAGGTGGGCTATCAGGCCTGTTTCTGGCTCTGCACTTTGCCACCTGGATCACCTCTCTTGAATTGACCTCCGTTGCCAGTTCGGTGGTGTTGGTCACAACCACACCCTTGTGGGTGGCCATTTTCTCTCCCTTGGTGTTGAAAGAGCCCATCCGTCGGTCCGTTCTGGTCGGGTTGTTGATTTCTATCATTGGGGGTGTAATCGTTGGCGTTGGCAATGCCTGCCGGTTTGAGCAAGGCGTGTTCAACTGCCAGACACTGGATTTCAGTGGGCAGGCTATGCTGGGCAACTTCCTGGCTTTATTTGGGGCCTGGATGGCTGCTGGCTATATGCTGATGGGACGTCAATTACGCAAAAAGCTGAGCACCATCTCGTATACCGCCCTGGTATATGGTATGGCCGCGCTGGTGTTGTCAGTGGCAGTAATTATTCGACGTGAGCCGGTGTATTCTTATTCTGGTGAAACGTATTTATGGTTATTAGCCCTGGGGATCTTTCCGCAATTATTGGGCCACTCTCTATTTAACTGGGCTTTGAAGTATCTTTCAGCCGCATATGTCTCGCTGACTTTGCTGGGTGAACCGATTGGCACCATCATCTTAGCCCTGATTTTTCTAAAAGAAAGCCCCACGCTCCTAGAAGGGGTGGGGGCTGGCTTGATCTTAATTGGGATTGTGGTTGGCTCGGTGGATCGTCTCAGGCGGACTCAGTGAGGTAAAACCTGGCCTTGCATATCTTCCATGATTGATTCACGGATATCGTCCTTTTCGTGTTGGGGTAAGCGTCCGTAAAGCAAGTTGGTTTCGTGTAGCCTAGTGACAAGCGCTTCGTTTATAGCGTCAGGACGCATGCGCCAGCTCCAATTGCCTGAGGCGGTTCCCGGGTAATTCATGCGAGCCCAATCGCCCAAGCTGAGGAAATCCTGCATTGGAGCCAAGACCCAAGCGGCCACTGAGCCCCACAAAGCCCGGATCAGTGACCAGGCGATATCCTGTCCTGAACGCGCCAGATAGCGCCGGCAAAAGTCTCGTTCACGTTCTGGTGCAGCCTCATACCAGCCACGCGAGGTGTTGTTGTCGTGGGTGCCGGTATAAGCGACACAATTCACAGGGTAGTTATGGGGGAGAAAATCGTCATCAGGATCTGATGCAAAGGCAAATTGGAGGATTTTCATCCCTGGTAAGTTGAAGGTGTCTCGCATCATTTTGACGGGTTCTGTGATTACACCCAAATCCTCAGCGATGATCGGCAGATCACCCAACTTTTCTTTGACCACCCTGAGGAAGTCCTCTCCCGGCCCTTTGACCCAGCGCCCTTCGACAGCGGTCTCATTTCCGAAAGGCACTTCCCAATAGGCTTCAAAGCCGCGAAAGTGGTCTAACCTGACGATATCCACCTGGTTTAATACCGCCCGCATCCGCTCTAGCCACCATTGATAGCCGTCAGCTTGATGGACCTCCCATTTGTAGAGCGGGTTGCCCCACAGTTGACCGGTTGTAGAGAAGTAATCAGGTGGAACGCCTGCCACCACTTTCGGAAGGTCTTCTTCATCAAGGTAAAACAATTCTTTATTCACCCAAACATCTGCGCTATCGTAGGCAACAAAAATCGGGATGTCGCCGATGATGCGGATGCCCTTTTTGTGGGCATAATCCCGCAGTGCTGACCACTGGCGAAAAAAGATGAATTGCTGAAAAGATTGAAATTCAATTTCAGTGATATTCTCTTTGAGAAACTTGCTCATCATTTTTGGTTCACGTTTTCTGAACGCCTCAGGCCAATCACTCCAGGGACCACCGCCTTGCTGGTCTTTGATCGCCATAAAGGTCGCGTATGGTGCAAGCCATCCCCTTTGGGCATCTTTGAACGCATCAAATTCCTTGTGGATTGGAGATTGGGCTCCAGCGGTGAAATTTTGAAAAGCCCTGTGCAGGAGGACGATCTTCCAATTGATGACAGGTCCATAATCGACTCTTTCTATGGGGAATTCTGGTCGATCTGCCAGGTCAGATTTTTTAAGCAGTCCCTGATCCAGCAGGGTAGTGGCGCTAATCAAGTAGGGATTACCGGCAAATGCAGAAAAGCATTGATAAGGAGAATCGGCATAACCTGTTGGCCCCAAAGGAAGGATTTGCCAGAACTGGCATCCTGATCGGTGGAGGAAATCAACCCAACGAAAAGCTTCTGGTCCCAAATCTCCCATCCCATCTGGGCCAGGCAGGCTGGTTGGGTGGAGGAGGATTCCTGATGCTCGATTTTGTTCCATTGACTGCTCCTTTTTGATCAGCTCAATTTTTCTTGATGAGGTCCTTATAAAGATCGACGTACTTCTGGGCTGAGTTCTCCCATGTGAAATCGATTTGCATGCCATTCAGTTGGATTTCAGCCCATTGATCCGGTTTGTAGAAGTAACGCAGTGCGCGTTTGAGTGCCTGTGCAAATGCAGATGGGTATGGTTTTGAAAAGAGAAAGCCGGTGCCGCCATTGACAGTGCGTGAAATGTTCTGAATCGTATCCGCCAACCCGCCAGTTGCCCTGGCAAGTGGAATACAACCATATCTCATCGAGATCATTTGTGACAGGCCGCACGGTTCGTAGCGAGAGGGCATCAGGAACAGGTCTGCCCCGGCATACAATTGATGAGCCAGTGCGTTGTCATAATCGATCACGCTGCGTACACGGTCAGGGTACTTTGTTTCTAATTGGCGTGCCATATCCTCTACGAAGGGCGTTCCTGTCCCTAGAATGATCGCTTGCCAGGATTGATCTTCACAATACGCTAAGCCTCTGAGGGCAATATCGATCCCTTTTTGCGGGTCCATCCTGCTAACCAAGGTTAACAAGGGTATGCGGTCATTATTAGCGAGGTTGAATTGAGATTGTAGATGACGTTTGTTTTCAATCCGTTTGGAAAGGGTTTGCCTTGAAAAATTTTGTGTAATCAGCGGATCGTTCTCCGGGTCCCAAATTTCTGTATCCAAACCGTTGATGATTCCGGTCAGGGCGGATTTGCGCGTCTTGAGGAAGGTCTCCAAAGCGCAACCGAATTCCGGTGTAAGAATTTCCTCGGCATAATGGGGGGAGACAGCCACGATTTTGTCTGCATACAGCAACCCCAATGGTAACGGAGCGTGACGTGCCCATTCGGGAAGCACCGGATTATTTGTGGGCGGCAATCCATAATCAGTTAATGCTTGTTGAGTGCCGTAACCCATAAAGGGCAGGTTATGCAAGGTGTGCAGTGTTTTCGTCGCAACCAGGTGTTGTGAGGGCTTCGGCCGGATATTGAGGGCGTAAATCGCCGCGGCGGTATGCCAATCGTTAGCGTGTAAGATATCCAATCGCCAATCAAGAAAACCTGGCAACTGTAGCGCTGCCAGCGAGAAAAAGATGTATTTATATCCATCATTGATTGGATCGAGTGAATAAACCGGTGATTTTTCGTCGATTGGGTCACCATCCAAAAAGTACACCGGGAAAGCGCCACCATCATATTGATAAACCTGGCAAGGAATGTCCTTTTCCGATCCCTGCACGTCAAATTCACCCAACAAAGTTGTTTTAAAGGCTTTTCCTTTGATGGCGAAATGGTAGGGGAGCACCATCCGGATGTCAACGCGCTCAGAAGGGGGAAATTTTTCTGAGATGCGATGAATGGCTTCAGGTAAAGCCCCGGCCACATCACCCAATCCACCGACTTTAACAAAAGGCTCAGCTTCCGCTGCAAGGAAAAGGACATTTATCGTCATCGTCATCCTGCTTTCTGGTTATGTTTCTGATTAATGATCATCCAAGTGGGCTTGGACGATTTCAATGTAATCTCGTGTTTCAGCACCTTCTGAGATTGCGCCAAGGTAATTGATCAACTCAGCGATCATTCTTGATTTGCGCACGGCATCCTTGCGGCTCCAGGTTCGACTTTTCACTTCTAAGTAATGCCCCAAATCAGGATTAATGAGGGTGTCGATATTGATATAGAAGTCAACACCCTTGTATCGAACCATAAATCGCTGACGGTCTTTTTCGATGTCAATTTCTCGGGCAGGTTCAAAATACTCGCGGAAAAACCGTAAGGAGTGTGTGGCAGGTGCGTAATAGCGGCTGCGTGAGAGCATCACATCGTGATCGAAGGTTTCTTCCGATGAGACACCGACCAATGTCAGGCGTCCCCTGACGTTGGTGATTTCGCCTTTTTTATCGATAAATTCATCTTCACGGTAGCGCAGGCGGCCTTCAGATTCATCCTCAAAGAAGAAATATGTGTCATATTCGTGGTAATGCCGGGTATAAACTACCTCGATTGACTCTTTCTGGAGTGCATCAATGACCATGTCTGGGTCTTTGATGTGCACCTTGGCTTGCACTTCAAAACTTTCCTCTTCCATCGCTCCCCCAATCGCGATCAGTTTGGAGAGAACAGACTGTTCACGCTTGATCAAAAAGCTATCGATTTTTTCTGCAAAAGCCTGGGCATCTTTGATAAGCTGACGTTCATCCAGGGTGAGCAAGGCTCGATCGCGCATCAGCCACTGGCCGTTGACCATCACATCTTTGACATCCGTGGATTTAGCCGCGTAGATGATTTGGGCATAGATGCCATTAGGATTGCGTTTGAAGTTGGGTGAGTTATGTAACTCGTCAATCCCCAGTACGATCATGTCCGCGCGTTTACCAGGTACGAGGGAGCCGGTCAGGTGGCTAATATGGATCGCTTTGGCACCCAAGCTGGTTGCCATGGAAAGGGTTTGCCTGGCAGGGAGGGCAGTGGGGTCACCGGAGGCACATTTAGCGACCATGGATGCCAGGCGGATTTCTTCGATCATGTCCAGGTCATTATTCGAAGCAGGTCCGTCTGTGCCAATACCGACATTGATGTCTAGCTCAAGCATGCGGGTGACATTGGCGAATCCTGATGCCAGCTTCAGGTTCGATGAGGGATTGTGAGCGATACCAGCACCGGCATGTTGGATGGTGCGCATTTCACCTTCGTCGATATGGACACAATGGGCTGCGATCACCTTTGCATCAAAAATGCCATGTTTTCTCACATATGGAATCACGGGGATCCCATGTTCTTTACGAATATTTTCGACCTCACCAGCTGTTTCTGCCAGGTGAATATGTAAGGGGACATCGTATTTTTGAGCCAGCTCTGAACACGCCTGGAGGATTTCATCGGTACAGGTATAAGGCGCATGGGGGCCAACCGAGGGGACAATTAACGGGTGATCCTTCCAGGTTTTGATGAATTCTTCTGCTGCGGCCAGGGACTCTTCAAAATAAGTGGCGTCTGGGGTCGGGAATTTAAGCACAGTTTGGGAGCACACAGCTCGCAGTCCAGCCTCAGCCGTGGCTTGAGCAATGTCGTGCTCAAAATAGTACATATCCACAAAGGTGGTCACACCGCTGCGAATGGATTCAGCACAAGCCAATTGGGTTCCCAGACGGACAAACTCGGGGGAGACAAATTCCCGCTCGACCGGCATCATATAGCCCATCAGCCACACATCCAGCCGGAGATCGTCTGCCAAGCCACGCAGCAGCGTCATAGGGACGTGCGTATGGGCATTGATCAAACCTGGCATCAGGATTTTGCCCTGACAATCCAATACCTGTTCAGATTGATAATCTTTTTCGATCTTTTCTTGATGGTCAACAGCCGCAATGCTGTCCCCGATAACTGCCACGGCACCGGGATTAAATATTTGATAGTCCTCATCCATGGTGAGGACAATGGCATTCTTCAATATCCAATCTGCGTTAATCATGATTCTCCTGTCTCTTTTTACCAGTAAGTTGCATCAGGTTCCGCCGTAAATAATCAAGGCTGATATTTTTTGCCCAGCGCATGCCATTTCCGATCGGTCCGCCATAGTGACTGGTTTGTGATCTGGTTTGGGTTCCATCATGGAAGACGATGTGCAAGACTGGATGATCGTCTGTGATCAATGCCAGTCCAAACCCAAACGTGGCGTTGTTATCCTGGCGAAACTTGGATGTTTCAGCAGCCAATTTTTCTATGTCTTGGGGTGGTTCGGTTAATTGCATCAAGAACACCGGTTGAAGTTGTGGGTTGAGGAACGCTGATCCAAATGATGAGTCAAGTCCATAGTGGACAACCCCTACCGTGCTATTGCTCTCCTCGAGCAACCGAAGGATCACATTTTCCAGGGTGACCTCGTCATGCCCGTAAATATGATCACCGAGCCGCCGATGCAAATCTTCAAGGATGGGTTGGATCATCCGGTTAGCCTCATCTTCCGAGCTGGCTTTTGCAGTAACGCGGATATCAACCTGGCCTGGGTGCGCCAGCAGTCCCACCGTGGGATTTTCTTTTTCTTCTAAATCAGCAATCAATTCATCGATGACCGATTCAACCAAAGAAGCCGCATGTAAAACGGTAGCTTTGATGATGTGGGATTGTAAATTGAATTTTTTCTTCAAGAAGGGGATGACGTCAAGGTGAAGAAGATGCTTCATCTCTTGCGGTACACCTGGCAGTGAAATGACATAGCTGGCATCCTGTTCAACGATAAAACAGGGGGCTGTCCCAACGGGGTTTGGGATAGGTATGGCGCCTTCAGGGATGAATGCCTGGCGGCGATTGTTCTCGGTGGGCACCCTGCCATATACCTTGAACCTTTCCAGGATTTGTTCCCAAAGTTCATCAACAAAAACCAAATCACGGTAGGTGGCTTGTGCGACGGCTAGCCGGGTTGGGTCGTCGATGGTCGGGCCTAATCCCCCGGTTGTGATGATGATATCTGCCCGGCCTAAGGCTTCCTGGATTGTGGCTGCAATCCGACCAGGGTTGTCACCGATGGTCGTAATGCGGTAGATATCGATGCCATGGTCGCGCAGGGTCCTGGCAATATAGGTTGAATTGGTGTCGTTGATCTCTCCAAGCAGAAGCTCGGTACCAATGGTGATGATTTCTAATACAGGCATATTTCCTCTGTATTGATTTTAACCTAAAATTTGAAGTTCAAAATCCCAATCGCTAGATTTCCTTGACGGGGTTACCCCAATAGAATACGATTAATTCCATTATTGAAGAGAAGGTGTATGACATATCAAAAACAGATTGGTAAAATTGGTGAACAAATCGCTGCAGATTACCTGGCGGATAACGGTTATCAAGTCGTGGACCGGAATTTTACTGTCCCCTATGGCGAAATTGACCTGGTCGCTTTTGAAGCTGATATCGTGGTCTTTGTCGAGGTCAAGACCAGGTCTTCGAAAACCTTTGGGTTGCCTGAAGACAGCGTGACAGCTGCGAAGTTGGAAAGGATGCACAACGCGGCGATGTTGTGGCTGCAAGCGCATCCGGATGTACCGGATGATTGGCGGATTGATGTGATTGCAATCCAGATCGATCATCAACAGAACGTGTTGGACTTACAGCATTTTATCAATGCCGATTTATGAGTGAAGAGAAAAAGCTGCCCTTAGTCATCATCTTAGGCCCCACCGCAGTCGGGAAGACATCCGTGTCAATCACCCTGGCCAAGCGTTTGGATGGGGAGATTGTATCTGCCGATTCCAGGCTTTTGTATCGCGGTATGGATATTGGCACAGCAAAACCAACCCTAGCTGAAATGCAAGACATTCCCCACCACCTGGTCGATGTGGCGGATCCCGTCGAAGTGTGGAGCTTGGCGATCTTTCAGCGAGAAGCCTATCGGGCGATTGATGGGATCCATGCAAAGGGACGATTACCTTTTTTGGTTGGTGGCACCGGGCAATACATCCGCTCAATTGTTGAGGGATGGCACATACCGCCCCAGGAGCCGGATTTAGCCTTAAGGGATGCAATTACCACTTGGGCTGAGGAAATCGGCGCAGAAGGCTTACACAAGCGCCTGGAGCGACTTGACCCGCCTGCTGCCAGCAAAATTGACTACCGCAACTTAAGGCGGACGGTGCGCGCACTGGAGGTGATTTTTAAGACCGGGGAGCGTTTTTCGGACTTACGCCAAAAACGATCCTGCCGCTATAACCCGTTGATTTTAGGTATTGACCGGCCACGCGATGTGTTATATGAGCGGATAGATCGACGGGTTGAACAAATGCTGGATCAGGGTTTGGTCGCGGAGGTGCAGGGTTTATTTGATGCCGGCTATGCTCCTGATCTCCCAACTTTTTCAGCCATTGGCTATGCTGAGATCATCCGCTATCTGCAAGGTGAGATCAGCCTGGAGGAGGCAGTGGCTTTGATTAAACGAAATACAAGAATTTTTGTCCGCCGCCAGGCAAATTGGTTCAAGTCAGACGATGAGCGTATCACTTGGTTCACGGCATCTCCACACCTAGAAGCTGAAATGGAATCATTTATAAGGAAAAACCTAGATGGCATTTAAAAATAAACCCTGGCTATCACATTATGATCAAGGCGTCCCTCAAGAGATGGTCATACCCAACATCTCCTTGGTGACGTTATTTAAATCTTCTGTGCAAAACTCAAGTGAATCAACCTGCATCATTTATCAAGGGAGGTCATTTACTTACCAGGAAGTCGATGAACTTTCTGATCGTGTAGCCAGGTATTTGATAAGAAGCGGCTTAAAAAAAGGTGACCGGGTGGGGATCTTGCTGCCGAACACACCGGCGTTTGTGATCAGCTATTACGGCATCTTAAAAGCGGGCGGTGTGGTCATGGCGATTAACCCGGCTTTTCGCCCAGCTGAGGTCGAAGGCCAGGCTTTGGAATCAGGTATCCGCTTTTTAATCCTTCCGGATAGCGTTTATCTCGCCCTTTCCCCGTTGAAGGTAAAGACCCACCTTGAATCAATGGTGGTGGTTGGTGACCAGGCTGCAGACCTGCAACCTGGTGATCTTTCATGGGAAGCGATGTTGGAAGAACATCAGGAGGGTGAACCACCAGCAGTTACAGTCAGCCCGGATGACCCAGCCGTGTTCCAGTATTCTGGCGGGACAACCGGGACACCAAAATGTGCAATCGGCCTGCATCGCAACCTGGTGGCCAACGTTTACCAGTTCGACCAATGGTTGGTTAACACCCAACAAGGGAAAGAAACGGTTTTGGTGGCGATCCCGATTTACCATGTGTATGGCATGGTGCTGGGGATGAACCTGGCGGTGAAGATGGGTGCTCGCATGGTCTTGATCCCGGATCCAAGAAACCTGGATGCCTTGCTGCAGGCCGCTGAGGAATACCAGGCGACGGTTTTCCCTGGTGTGCCCAGTCTATATGCAGCCATCAATCACTATCCAGCGGTGCTCTCAGGGAGATATAACCTTTCATCGATCAAAGCCTGTATTTCAGGCTCGGCAACCTTACCGATAAAGGTCAAGCATGATTTTGAAGCACTCACGAACGGCCACCTGGTTGAGGGGTATGGGCTTTCAGAAGCCCCAACAGCCACCCACTGCAACCCGATTTTGGGGGAGAACCGTGAGGGATCGATTGGTTTGCCTTTGCCTAATGTGGATTGTATGGTGGTCGATTTAGAAACAGGGGAGAAAGAGCTGGATGTCGGCGAAATTGGTGAATTGATTGTTAAGGGTCCCCAGGTGATGGCAGGATATTATCAAAGAGCGGATGAAACCGAGCTGACCTTGCGGGATGGCTGGCTTTTTACCGGTGATATCGTGCGGATGGATCAGGATGGCTATTTTTATATCATTGACCGCAAAAAGGATGTGATCAAGGTGGGTGGGTTCCAGGTTTGGCCAAATGAGATTGAAGCGGTGATCATGAGGCATCCCAAGGTGAAGGAGGTGGCAGTTGCCGGCGTCCTGGATGAGAATGGGACCGAGATGGCTAAGGCCTGGGTTGTCCTTAAAGAGGGCGAAACGGGTTCACCAGAGGAGATTCAGGCGTACTGCGATGAATTTCTCACCCGCTATAAGATCCCGAAATATGTTGCCTTTCGGACGTCTCTGCCGCGGACGATGGTGGGGAAGGTTTTGAGACGGGTTTTATCCGCTGAAGATTCACCAAAATGATCAGCGATTAAATATAAAAAGCTGCGAGTGGACTTTCTTCTCGCAGCTTTATCTTATTTAGGGTTGTGGTCAGACGATTTTTTGTGGAATGCCGCCTGTCTTTTCAACAGGTGTTGGGAAAATCTCGAAGAATTCTGCGGCGGTCAGGGATTCAACTACCAACAGCTTTTCAGCAACCTCGTCCAATTCTTTACGGTAACGGTTGAGAATATCTTTTGCTTTCTGATATGACTCCTGGACGAGACTATGGATAGCCGTGTCGATTTTTTCTGCGATATGTTCAGAGTAATCACGCTGTTCTGAAATTTCACGGCCTAAAAAGACCAGCTCTTCTTTTTTCCCGTAAACCATCGGGCCCAATTCTTCGCTCATACCCAGGCGCATTACCATTGTGCGTGCCAGTTTGGTAACCCGCTCCAAGTCATTGGATGCCCCGGAAGTGATGTCGTTGAAAACGATCTCTTCGGCTGCCCGTCCACCGAGCAAGGTGATCATGTCACTCAAAATCTGTCCGCGAGATTTCAACATCCGGTCTTCCTCAGGGAAAGCGATGGTGTAGCCGCCTGCTTCACCCCGTGAAATGATCGAGATTTTTTGCACTGTGTCAGCTTCTGGCAGGGCGTTGATCACCACCGCGTGGCCGGCTTCGTGGTAAGCAATGATTTTCTTTTCATTTTCATTGATCAAGCGGCTCTTTCTTTCAGGGCCGGCAATCACACGCTCAATGGCTTCCATAAATTCCGAATGCTCGATGACACGTTTATTGCGCCGCGCGGCTAAGATGGCCGCCTCGTTGACCAGGTTCTCAATATCTGCGCCGACAAAACCGGGGGTGGATCGGGCGATATCGCTCAGATCAACATCCGGGGATACGGGCTTGCCTTTGACATGTACTTCAAGGATTTCCTCACGGCCTTTGATATCGGGGCGATCAAGCGTAACCCGTCGGTCGAAGCGGCCTGGTCGTAACAGGGCGGGGTCAAGGATATCCGGTCGGTTGGTGGCGGCAATGATGATCACGTTGGTATCGGTATCAAAACCATCCATTTCAACTAAAAGCTGGTTGAGCGTTTGCTCACGTTCGTCGTGGCTGCCGCCAAGCCCTGCGCCGCGGTGACGACCGACAGCATCAATTTCATCGACGAAGATCAGGGCAGGAGAGTGCCGCTTGGCTTGTTCGAACAGATCACGTACACGACTGGCGCCAACACCGACAAACATTTCGACAAATTCTGAACCGGAAATAGAAAAGAAGGGTACACCTGCCTCGCCCGAGACTGCTTTGGCCATCAAGGTCTTGCCTGTTCCGGGTGCACCAACCAAAAGGACACCTTTGGGGATGCGAGCTCCCAGGGCGATGAACTTTTGTGGTTCACGGAGAAATTCAACCACCTCTTCAAGCTCTTCCTTTGCTTCTTCTACACCTGCAACATCATCAAAAGTTACGGTGGGGTGGTCCCCAGTAAACATGCGGGCTTTAGATTTTCCAAAGGACATGGCCGCATTATTGCTGCCCTGTGCCTGGCGGAAGATGAACCAGAACAAACCGATCAATATTATAAACGGGAGGATGTAACTGAGGATTGAGAAGACCCCGAGCAGTGGGCTGGGTAATTTGATTTCAACAGAGATTTGTTCTGATGAAAGGTCTTCTGGGGTGACCCCGAGTTCAACCAACTGCGCTATGAGCGGTGTGCTTGGGTCTTTGGTTGATGTTCTAATATCATTGTTCTTATACGTGATTTCTAGACGGCTTTCGTCCTCGATGATCGACTTGACTTTGCCCTCACGAATATCCGTGGCGAGTTTGTTGATTGGAATTTCAACCACTTGTGAACTTTGTTGGTTAACTGTGAAGAATACCATCGCAATGATTGCTATGAAAAGCAATATGTAGATGATAAACGATTGGTTGCGAGAATTCACTGATTCCTCCAGATTTTAATTCATATTTCTGTGATTTTACATGCCCAAGTATTATACCAACCCTGACAGTGGTTTACTAGGT
Source organism: Candidatus Brevefilum sp. (assembly GCA_019428905.1). GTDB lineage: Bacteria > Chloroflexota > Anaerolineae > Anaerolineales > Anaerolineaceae > Brevifilum. The sequence goes on along the minus strand of JAHYJN010000003.1, from coordinate 63,610 downwards.
ACTGTCTGAATAATTTAATAAATCTTATGAATATCTAACAAATTATTCAAATTTTGAAGTGCCTTCCGGTCTTGTTCAGAGATCCGTCTTAACACATCTTTGATGGATTGTGACCCGCTTTGATCGTTATGATCCGGTTGGTTGAATGCGCCCTTATGATCCAGATGATCAATAATGTCCAGTGCGGTAAGACGAGCTTCAAGGAAACGGTTGAAATCCTTCTGTGGGTCGTGTCGTTGGTCATCTATGTGTGTTGGGGGTTCGATTTCCCCCAGTGGTGGCAGGGTGCTGGATGGGTCCTTTGAAAGCGAAGCCCATAGGGGGTGGAAGACCTGGCATTCATAGTCCGCAATGTGAGACAGCATGTGGGAAAAATGTTCATGCTTTGAAGCGCTTTTTTCGGATACCAGATCTACTCGAATTTGACGCAGCCAGGTGTCTAGAACGGCTGGTGTGGCGCGTAGGATAGCAATATGCACTTCAGGGTCATCTGCAAGTTGTGGAATGCTGTCTTGCATGATTTGGCTCAGCCAGGGCTTGACTTCTGCTAAGGCTCCACCTTTCCATCTCACCCCTGGGACACTGGGGTCGACCCAAAAGGTTTGATAACCCATTGTGTCCATTGGCAGCAGGTCATGAGCAAAGTTATCCCCAGTCATCGCAACCGGTCCCTCGGGCCAACCTAAGCGTCCGAGCACTTCAGCGTAATATGCCAGGTGGGGTTTGGTGAAGTGAAAATCGTCATAAGTGGTGAAGAATTCAAAGTCATCAGGATTTAAGCCAGCCCACTCAATTCTCTGACGCGTGGCGGTTAAAGGAAAGAGCGGATTGGTGGCAATCGCCATGCGCACGCCCTGGGATAAGCACCAATCAACCAGTTGTTTTGCTTCTGGCCTGGGTTGTGTGATAGGTTTGAGATGCGGGTAATCATATTGATAGAATGCTTTGATTTGTTGTTTGCAGGCCGCTTCCGTTGAACCTAATGGGGGATAGAAGTGTTGGTCAAAGACCTCCTTCAGTGTTTTATCAGGGTCCTGGTTGGCAACCATCTGTTTAACTGCGGTGTTGACCTGGCGGGTGACCTTCCACGCGGACCCCAGGTGACAGAGGGCTGTGCTTAAACCTTTAAAATAATCTGGTAAAAATTGATCCATATTGGTGGAGAGCAAGGTGTCATCCAAATCAAATAACACGGTTGGCGTCATCAGGCTTCCTTGAACAGGTCGAGGATCGGATGGCATTCGCTGCAGCCGAGGTAGGGGTTCTCAACATCTTTATGAGTCTTTGTGCAATAAGCAGATACACTAACCCGTTTGTTAAGTCCAAACATCCCGGCCTTAATTTCACCCGACAGGATCATATGTGGGCAGGCGTTCGCCAGGACAATATCCGGGACAGGACAGGTTTTGCAGTACTTTATTTCCCAAGGTGGATTAGCCGAACCAATCAAGCGGCATTCCTCATGGTGCCGGCCACGGTGATAATCACCGTAGAAATAGGGGCACTCTTTTCCAGTTTCAGGTACTCTCATCATAACCTCACTTAAAACAGGATCCCCGGGTGGGGATCCTCTGATTATTTATAGTTTACTGGTGCAGGTAAAAATTCTCATACCCGGGTAACGTAGTTGCCGTTGCGTGTATCGACTCGAATCGTATCACCTTGGTTGACAAAAGAAGGCACCTGGACTTCGAGCCCGGTTTCGGTGATGATCCTTTTAGTGACGCCTGTAGCTGTGTCCCCGCGCACAGATGGTTCAGCTTTGGTGATGAGCAAATCAACAGATGTTGGCAGTTCAACATCCAACGCCTCAGATTCAAAGAACATGAGTTTAACATCCATGTTTGGTTTAAGGTAAGGTGCCTGATCCCCGACGATTTCTGCGTTGACAGAATATTGCTCATAGTTTTGGTTATCCATGAAGTAATAAAAGCGGTCATCAGAGTATAAGAATTGTGAATTATGATATTCCAGGCGAACATCCTGCACCCGGTTACCGGAGTTAAATGTCATTTCTAACGTGGTTCCCTTACGCAGGTCGCGTGCCTTGATGCGAATGGTCGCTGCGCCCCGACCGGGTTTGTTGTGGGCATAATCCAATACTTTATACAGGCTGCCATCCTGTTCGAAGGTCACACCTTTACGCAATTCGTTGACATCAATCATTTATCTTTCTTCCTTTATTTCTAGAAAAATACCAACAGGATTATAGCCCACAGGGTCAGGGTTTACAAGTTAAACAACCACGCTCTCTTAAGAAAAATCTTAGATCAGATTTGATCATGATGAGGAAACTGGTCAAGTTGCTCCTCAAATTCAGAAAGGTCAGTAACCGGATTGCGGCAGATGAAACCCTGGCAGACGTAAGCGGTTGGTATTCCGTTGAGGGTTGGGCGATCATCTAAAATGGCTGGGTGCTCGCTTTTTCCCGATTGATCCGCAATTCTGGCCCCAATAATACTAAACGGGCGATATGCTTTGCGATAGATAGACAGAAAAGGATCCAATGAAAGTAAATCATCATTGCTGACCAATGCTACTTGCTGGATGGTTTGTGTGGATAACCCAGCCACTTGCAGCCAGAACCCGAAACTGGTGGGGTAGGCTGAGGCAAGCTTAGCGACCTGAGCAATCATTTGTTGGGCTCGGTCTGTGTGTGATGGTTGATGATCATAATTTGAAATCAGCCAATGGGCATAAGCTGCCAGCGCATTACCGGAAGGGGTGGCATTATCCTGGAGGCTGCGGGGCCGCACGATCAGATCTACAACATCCTGTGCAGCATCAAAATACAGGGCATCCTGGGATTCAAAAATGCTCTGCATGCTCTCAAACAACATGCGAATGGATTGAAAATATTCCTGGTCAAAAGCAATCTGATAAACAGCATGTAGGGCAGCGATCAAACCGGCATAATCTGCTAGGGTTGCTGGCTGGCTGGCCTTACCGTTTTGCCAGGTGCGGTAGAGTTTCCCCTCGGTGGAGATGAGGTTGTTTAATATGAACTGGGCACCTCTCTCCGCAGTTCTGAGATAATCAGTCCGGTTTAGCAATATGCCTGCTTCAGCAAAAGCTCGGATGGCCATGGCATTCCACTCTGTGATGACTTTTCGATCTTTTCCGGGAGGTGTGCGTTTGGCGCGGGTTTCTCTCAATTTTAGAAGCAACTGATCAAATCCAGAGGATTGATGATCTCCAAGGCGTATTCCAGATGGGTTATCTTTTACAGTACTTTTATATCGCAGAATATTGAAACCATGTTCAAAATTGCCTTGCGCGCTGATGCCCATACGTTCTTCAAGTGTGTTGAACTCGCTAGGCGATAGCACCTCACGCAGCTCATCCACCTGCCAACCATAATAGCGCCCTTCACCTTCAGGTGTATCTGCGTCAATGCTGGCATAAAATCCACCTTCGGGACTGGTCATTTCTCTTTGGATAAATTCAAGGGTTGCGTTGGTGACTTCTAAAAAGGTTGTTTTTCCTGTAATGGCATAAGCATGGAGATAAACCGAAGCCAATTGGGCGTTGTCGTACAACATTTTTTCAAAGTGGGGGATCAGCCAATTCACATCGGTGCTGTAGCGGTGAAAACCACCGCCGACCACATCGTACATCCCGCCATAGGCCATTTGATCGAGTAAGTGATCGGCAACCTTCAATGCTTTTTGATTGCGGTTCAGCGCTTGTTGGATTAAAAACTCGATCAACATCGGTTGGGGAAATTTCGGCGCATGCCCCCAACCGCCGGTATCCCAATCGTAGGTAACGGCGAGTCGGTCGACAATTGCCCCGAGATCCAGCTGTTCCCCAGGTTCTTCTTGGGTGATTTGCTGCTTTTGGATGGCTTTTGTCAGGATCTCAGCGTTGTTACTAATTGACGCTGGCTGGTTATGCCATGTTTCAACGATCGATAGCAGAACTTGGGTGAAAGCTGGCAGTCCATGCCGGGGCAGTGGCGGAAAATATGTGCCGCCGTAAAATGGCTTGAGGTCAGGCGTTAAGAAGACGCTCAAAGGCCAACCGCCTTGACCTGTTAGCAGCACCACCGCTTGCATGTAAATATCATCGATATCGGGGCGTTCTTCGCGATCAACTTTGATGCTGACGAAATTTTCGTTGAGGATTTGGGCGGTGTGTGGGTCTTCAAAGGATTCATGGGCCATCACATGGCACCAATGACAGGCAGAATACCCGATGCTCAAGAAGATAGGTTTATTTTCTTGCCTGGCGCGCGCAAGCGCAGTCTCGTTCCAGGGGTACCAATCAACTGGGTTGTCTTTATGCTGGAAGAGATATGGCGAGGTCTCAGATGACAAATGGTTTGGCATACGGCTTCTTTCTGTAGTTGAGCAGATTCATTATGTTATTCTATTAATGAAATTGTACCTAATCATCATCGAATGTAGGGCAAATGGGTTTATAATTTTGAGGAAGCTCTTTGTGTTTCCGCATATGTTAGCATCATCTTTAGTTCAGATTGTTGACCTTTTCGGTTAACTGCGTAACCCCTGATCAAGCTAGATGTTTAACTTGATGTAATAATTCGATGTTATTGTGAAAATGAGGAAATGATGATATCCATTCGAAAAATTGACCTAAATGATAAATCAGATGTGATGCGGTTTATTCAGCTGCCCTTCGATCTTTATGCTGGACATCCCCAGTGGGTGCCGCCCTTCATCGCTGATGTGAAAACGATGTTAAACCCTGATAAGCACCCCTACTATGAACATTCAGACGCTGAGTTTTTTGTGGCGATTAAGGATGGAGATGTTGTGGGAAGGATCGCTGCACTGGAGAACAAACCCTTTAACCAGTATCATGATGCAAAAGATGCAGAGTTTTACCTGTTTGAATGTGTAAATGACCAGGAAGTCGCAAATGCTCTTTTTGAAACTGTATTTGACTGGGCACGCAGTCGCGGTTTGAATCGACTGGTTGGGCCCAAGGGATTTGGACCACTGGATGGCTATGGCATTCAAATTGAGGGTTTTGAACACCGCCAGATGATGAACATGATGAATTACAACTATCCCTATTATCGTGACCTGGTTGAGAACCTGGGATTCGCGAAAATTGTGGATTTTGTGTCAAGTTATGTTGACCCGCAAGCTTTTCATCTGTCGCCAAAAGTCCGCAAAGCGGCAGATATTGCGAAAAAACGGGGAACTTTCTTAGTGTTAGATTTTAAGAACAAACGCGCACTGCGTAATTGGGCAGGTCGGATTGGCCAGGCTTACAACAAAGCCTTCGTCAAGAACTGGGAGTATTACCCGCTCACGCAACGTGAGATCGACTTTGTGGTGGATAATGTCATGACGATCGTTGACCCTGACCTGATCAAAATTATTGTTAAAGAAGGAGAGGTGGTCGGCTTTGTGTTCCCCTTCCCGGATGTATCGGCGGCAATGCAAAAGAACAAAGGAAAATTAGGCCCAATCGAGATCCTGCGTTTGTTGATCGAGATCAAACGCACCAATTGGATATCCTTCAATGGGGTAGGGATCTTGCCAGAGTACCAGGGTTTAGGCGGTAACGCGGTCATGTATGCTGAGCTTGAAAAATCAATGCATCAGAACACCCAATTTGTCCATTCTGAGTTGACCCAGGTGGCGGAGACCGCCGAGCAAATGCGCAAAGATTTGAAGAACCTGGGTGTGAGGTTCTACAAAAATCACAGGGTATATCAGCGAGACCTGTGATGTGATAGGGATACAAGCAGCTTTCAACGGTAATGAGCATTCTTCTCAAGATGATGGAGCAATTTGATTAATTCTTTATGTTGGTGGTAAACTGATCACTCGTTCGCTTAACAAAAGGGTTATTTGACGCAATGGAAAAGAAATTTAACGGAATTACTTTGATTGGCGTACTTCTGGTGATTTTGTTGGTTATCGTCATCGGATCAGCTATCTTTCTGGTCATCAGCTTTACGCGCACAATCGATTCGGCATTGTCGCCGATTCAAAGTGTCAACCACATGCTGAGCACCCAAGTCTCACAATTGTTAAATCCGACGCCGACGGTGATTCCAGACCCAATCACCATCATTCGAGAGGTGCAATCGCTGGCGCGTTTGGAGACAATCCAGTATTCGGTTGAGAAAATCATCACCGCAGAGGTCAACCAGGGTGTGTTAGGCCCGTTATTTGGTGATCGACTGCTGCTTGTAGCGCATGGGTACGTGATCGCCGGCGTCGACCTGGCGAGCATTTCAGGCGAAGATTTGAGATTAGAGGATGACACCCTGTATGTGACCTTGCCAGAAGCTGAGGTGTTTGTGGCGACGCTCAACAATGAACGATCCTATATTTATGACCGAACCACGGGGTTACTAAGAAAAAGCGATCCTGAACTGGAAACAGCTGCTCGGCGAGTTGCAGAGCAAGAAATTTTAAATGGCGCCATTGAGGATGGGATCCTGGAACAAGCACAATTGAATGCGGAAATATTCTTGGAGCGGTTATTTAATACGTTAGGGTATCTGCGTGTGGTCTTTGAATAGAATTTCTTGATCAAATTGAGATCAAAAATCGGTATTTAAAAGTAGCAACCCATGGAAAAGATGAAGCGGGTTATTCTCTAATCGATTGTTTTGGTTTCAACAGATGTCTCTTCGTATTCGCTGAAGAAGGAGGCCATGTAGGCTTCTAGTTCATCATTGCCCTTTTCGAGGATGCGGGCGAAATGTTCACTATTGAAGGGCAGCTCAAGCTCCGTACGCATTAGGCTGATCAGCGGCACTAACAGTTTGTTCAAACTCGAGACTTCAGCCATTGAGGTCTGAACTAGATTTGCAATGGTTTGCATCAGCTGATTGCCAATCTCCTGCTCCTGGGCTTGCAAAACCGCCAGTTCATTTTTGTGGTTGTCAATTTCGGTTTGATATCGTACGGCAAAATCATGTTCTTGATTGACCTTGGCTTGGGTGAAGTCTGCGGTCAATTGGTTCAAATTTTCTTTTAATTGTTCGATTTCATCTTCTATGGCTTGAGATTGGCGTAGTTGCTTGTCAAATTTGTCCCGCTTTGCGCTCATTCGAAGAAAAGCACCATTTACTTCCAGTTGGAAATTAGCCAGCGCTTCGATGGTCTCATTCTGGCCGACAATGGTCACTTTGCCGAGCTTTGATGAAAGGCTGGAATAGGATTGCATCAAAGCCTCAGGGGTTTCACTGAGCTCACTGAAACGGCTGATGGCGGTGATCCCGGCTGAAATGGCCTCCATGGCATCCATGTAGACTTCCCGGCGCATGCTGAGATCGCGTTCTTTATTTCTGATTGCAACCTCGTGTTGATGTTGGATGCGCAAGCGCTTGGTGTTGGAAATATTGGTCAGGCCAACGCCGATAATGGTGAGCAGTGAACCGATCAGGACACCGTAAAATGCTGGGGGGATGCTTTCAATCAGGGAGATGAGATTCATAATTAATGTTTCTTTGTTTCGTGTAGAAAATATTTGCTTTATCTTCGATGGTCCCGACTTCAACCGATTTTATCTTACCAGAAATTATTTGAAAACCGAAGCAATAACGAGTTAGGGCGATCGCAAAGTCAAACATTTTCGCAGAATCAATGATCTTCACACGATAATCACCCCTTCCCACCTTCCGGGCACCCTTCCCCTCGGGGAGGGGAAGGGCCGGGGATGGGGTTTGTTAACTCACGAACAACGAAATTACAGACATTTCTCCCACTTTGCGATTACCCTGAATAACGAGTTTCAAAATCTGTGGTGTACTTGAATTTATGAGATTATTTATAGGGTGGTGGATTTAGAACTTGGATTCAAGCTTCAAGTGCAATCGTGATAATTAGCAATCGAAAGTCACCCACATTGGGTTAGGAAATGCGACCTAAATGTGTCGTACAGAGAAAATAGATGACTTTATGCGAACTATTCCGCTTCTTCGTTTTCGATTACTTTTTCGCCTTCCAGCCTGCGCAAGCGAAGCCCCAGCAGGATCAGGATCAGACCGATGGCCGTGCCGGTCAGCTGTGCCCAATTGATACCCGGGTACGAGCCGATTCCGATTAGGTCAGCGGTTAGCGAAATAAGGGTGACAACCACTCCCAAGATAATGGCAACTAAGCTGATGGTTTTCTTTGACATGCTTTCCTCCTTCACTGTCACAAAAATTGACCAAGAATCAATCTTACGGGGAAAGATTGTTTTTGAATGTACCTATATTATAATCAAATCAGCGGATTGTAACGAAAGGATTAGCCTAGCCTCAAAGTAAGGTATGGGATTGAAATCAGATTGACGAAACAGATGTTGGTCAAGATGATGATAATAACAGGAGGTATCGTTGTATTTCTTAGGCATTGATGTTTCAACGACGGCCACTAAAGCACTGCTCATGGATCGGACGGGCGTTGTTGTTGGTGTAGGCGTAGCGCAGTACGGTTTTGAGACGCCACAACCCCTATGGAGCGAGCAGCACCCGAATTTATGGTGGGCGGGCACACAAAACGCGATCCATGCAGCACTGCAGGAAGCAAGCATTAACCCTGATGAGATAGCTTCGGTCGGTTTGACCGGGCAGATGCATGGGCTTGTCTTGCTGGATCAATCTGGTCGGGTGTTGCGAAAAGCCATCTTATGGAACGATCAGCGCACTCAACCCCAATGTGATGAAATTCATCACCTGATTGGCCGAAAACGATTCATCCAAACCACCGGCAATCTCGCCCTGACCGGCTTTACCGCCCCAAAGATTTTGTGGGTGAGAGAAAATGAACCAGAGCTTTATGCACAGATTGCACACATTCTTCTGCCGAAGGATTATGTACGGTTGCACTTGACTGGTGTTTACGCGATGGATAAAGCCGATGGGGCAGGCACCGTGCTAATGGATATCAGGGAGAGACTCTGGTCAGATACGTTGTTAGAAGCACTGAATATCCCACCAGAATGGTTGCCCCCGTTGTTTGAGGGGACACAAATAACGGGCTGGATCACGTCTGAAGCTGCAAAGGTAACAGGATTGAGGCCTGGCACACCCGTCATAGCTGGCGGGGGTGACCAGTCAGCCCAGGCGGTCGGGGTGGGGGCGGTGAACAGTGGCATTGCTGCGCTTACCCTGGGTACCAGCGGCGTCATCTTTACCAGTACCGATCAGCCTTTCATTGAGCCTGAAGGTCGCTTACACGCATTTTGCCATGCCGTTCCGGGTAAATGGCATTTGATGGGGGTGATGCTTTCCGCTGCAGGTAGCCTACGCTGGTATCGGGACCAGTTTTCTCCTGATCTGAGCTATGAAAACTTGCTGAAACCTGCAGTTGACATCGCAGCAGGTTCTGAAGGCTTATTATTCCTGCCCTACCTGACGGGTGAGCGCACGCCACATCCTGATCCCCTGGCACGCGGCGGATTTATCGGTTTGACCGTCAGGCATGGTGCGGCACACTGCACCCGGGCTGTGTTAGAGGGTGTTGCCTTTGGATTGAAGGACTCATTTGAATTACTGAAAGCTTCCGGCGTTGAATCTATTCAACAGGTCAGGGTGTCTGGTGGCGGCGCAAAGTCGCCCTTATGGCGGCAGATTTTAGCGAATGTGCTGGATGCAGAGCTGGTGACAGTCAATACGACAGAAGGCGCGGCCTATGGCGCGGCAATTCTTGCTGGGGTGGGCGTTGAGCACTGGAATAGCGTGGAGGGTGCTTGTGAATCATTGATTAAGATTACGGATTCTGTGACGCCGCACAGGGCACAGGTGGGGACTTATCAAACGTTGTATGGTCTGTACTGCCAACTTTACCCCGCACTGAAACCGATATTTCATCAGTTGGCACATATCTAGGGATGTAATCTGCGAATTAGGGTGCAGATTCTTGGCTACCGATTTTCAATTCAATAGATGCCTCTGGTAGACGATTAACACGGGCACGAATCGTCACTTCACCTGCTTGGTACTGGGCTTTGATGTAAACACCAGCAGCCCCGCCAACCAATATTAGTGGATTTTCTCCAATTATTTCAGCTGGTCCTTCAATCTCTAAATGGACGATCGAAAAGGCATAAGGTAATGGGTTACCGTATTGATCTGTGACCCTGCAGGTCAAACGGGTCATATCACTCCCGTCTGCGACCAACCGGTCAGAATCTAGCACCAATTCCAGCGTGTTTGGCAGCTTATTGCTGGAAATCCACTGTTCTGTGACAGGCTGATCCTGAATTAAGCCCACCAGGTGCAAATCGTGAAATTCGGACTGACCCCAGGCTGTGTAATGCATGGCAATTGGGATGGTGAATGGCGGGCGGTTGAGGTGTGGATAGTTTTCACGGTCTGGGTCGAACCTACCCAAAGAAATATCACCAATGATGACCTCGACTTGATCACAGTTGCTGAACACGGTCAGAGGGTCATTCCCGCCGCCTGAGCGGTCACCCATGGTCCAGTGGGTTGCAGCTTGTAAGATGATTTGCTGGGATGGATCCTGCTGGCTTTGGTAAAAATAGGCCGCCCATTTCGGGTTTCGGAAAGTATCCATCACCCCGTGATAGCAAATCCGGTCACCTGAGCCAAATTCAATGTGGGTAGCATAATCAAAGGCACACCATCCAATGGCGCCGGCAATTTTTGGGTTTCCCATTTGAAGATTGTGGATTTTTGCATGCAGCAGGGCATGGTCAATCAGCCGTTGTTCGTGATCAAAAATCTTCGTAGGGAACATATGCCCCGCAAATTCGGTAATCAGATGCGGCTGGACTTGGGGTTCTTGGACTGAGTTGGAGAAATCGTTATATGTATATACATCCTCTAAAAATGAACTTCCCATGAAGTACCGGACGCCACCGGTCTGGCGGGTCGGATCTACCTGGTGGGCTAAGGCATTCGTTTTTGTGTAAAAATCGTCGTTATCATGGGATTCGTTGATCCGAACGCCCCACAGCACAATTGAAGGGTGGTTCCGATCCCTCATAATCATCGCTTCCAACTCGTTCAGGCTGATATTTTGCCAATCGGTATCACCAATATACTGCCAGCCCGGGATCTCTTCGAATACCAACAACCCAATTTCGTCACACCGATTGAGAAAATGGGGGGACTGGGGATAATGCGAGGTGCGCACGACGTTGCAGCCTAACTCGTATTTGAGGATTTCTGCATCTCTCTTCTGAAGTCGTGCTGGTGCAGCCGCACCAATATACGGATAGGTCTGATGCCGGTTGAGGCCAAACAGCTTGATCCTTTGACCATTAAGGTAAAATCCACCATCTTGTTTGAACTCACAGGCGCGAAATCCAAACCGGGCTGTTTGGTTGTCAATCAATTGACCTTCTTTGAATAACGAAACCTCAATTGTGTAGAGGTCGGGTTGCTCTAAGTCCCACAAATTGATTTCCGGTAAGGATGAGAATTCCACGGTTGGGGAATCATCATTTAGATTTGTTTGGGTCGAGGCGATAATCGTCCCCTTTGGATCGATTAAATTGGCTATTAGTGAGAGTGTCGTGTCAATTTTGCTCAGAGTAATATTACAAGTGACCTCAGGATTGTCAAATATGCGGTGTGTTTGAACAAAGAGGTCCTGGATAAAGGTCGGGTGGACCGTTCGCAGGTAAACATCCCGGTAAATACCGCCGAACGTCAGGTAATCGACCAAATGCCCAAAGGGTGGAATATCTTTTCTTTCACGCGAATCAACATAAATTGTCAGGAGATTTTCTCCTGGTTGTAATGCCGAGGTGATATCCACAGAGAATGGCGTAAACCCACCTAAGTGTTCAGTAAGAAATTCACCGTTCAAGTATATTTTGCAGGCGATTAATACCCCATCAAAATCCAGGAAAACCAGTTTCTCTGGATCGTTGAGGTTGTAATCAAACCGTTTACGGTAGGTCGAAATAAACTCATAATCAAGATGATTAATGTTGTTTTGGGTAAAGGTCTGATTGGTGTGGGGGAGGGTGATTTCTAAGAAAAGCTCATCCGGTGCGTCCAAAGGCAAGATTTGCGCAGCAAATTGCCAACTTTGGTTAAATAATGTTTTTCTTCTCATTCTTTTCAGATACCTCACATAATAATATTTGCTGTAACAGTTTCCTAATTAAAACAACCATTTCTTGATTGTGGTTAATCAATGCAGACACTATCTGCGCTTACCCTCAGATGCAAGCTTATCTTCGGTGTAGATTAACCTAATTTTACTGGAAATCTGCAGGAACGATTGCTAGTACAAAAAATTGATATTGCTGATAAGTTGTCGTCGCAGTGCTCCATTGTGATTTGGGATATTTCACCCCAAATGCGTGTAAAATAAATGACAACAAAGTATTTTTTCATTCAATAGAGGAGATTACGATGGGTTATGTGAAAGAAGTTGATCCTTACTTACCCGTAGAGGAACGTTATCAATCTATGCAATATCGGCATTGCGGAAAGAGCGGCTTGAAATTGCCATTGGTCTCTTTAGGATTGTGGCATAACTTTGGCGGTGTAACGCCTTTTGAAAATGGACGGCAGATGCTGGGGAAAGCATTTGATTTAGGTATTACCCATTTCGACCTGGCGAATAACTACGGCCCTCCACCTGGTGCGGCTGAAGAGAATTTTGGTAAAATTTTTAAGCAGGATTTCCTCCCTTTTCGTGATGAATTGATCATATCCACCAAAGCGGGTTATTACATGTGGCCGGGGCCGTATGGGGAGTGGGGGTCGAGAAAATACCTGGTGGCAAGTTTAGATCAAAGCTTAAAACGAATGGGGTTGGATTATGTGGATATTTTTTATTCCCACCGCTTTGATCCTGACACACCCCTGGAAGAGACCATGCAGGCTTTAGATCACGTTGTCCGGCAGGGCAAAGCGCTGTATGTGGGTATTTCTTCCTACGGGCCGAAAAACACGCTGAAAGCCGTCAAGATCTTAGCCGAACTGGGGACACCTTGCCTGATTCATCAGTCCTCCTATTCCATGTTAAACCGCTGGGTTGAAGATGGGCTGTTAGATGTGTTGGGTGAACATGGCATTGGACTGATTGCTTTTTCTCCATTAGCTCAGGGAATGCTGACTGATAAATATTTACATGGCATTCCAGATGGGTCTCGCGTTCTTCAGAACAGCTCATTGGAAATGGAATTGCTGTCTGAAGAAAACCTGGCAAACATCCTGGCTTTAAATGAGATTGCGAAAGAACGCGGTCAGACCCTGGCACAGATGGCCCTCGCCTGGGTCCTGCGTGACAAGCGGGTGGTCAGCGTTTTGATCGGCGCCAGCAGCCCTGAACAGGTCGAAGAAAATGTCAGATCACTTGACCGTCTTGAATTCAGCACGGATGAATTGGCACGTATTGATCAACACGCCAAAGAAGGTGGCATCAACCTGTGGGCCCAATCCAGTGATCATGGTTAAGCGCATGCGTTGCTGATTTTGTATAGATTTGTCATGCCGGATTTGACTGGATTTAATCTGTCCACCTTGTTGTGGGCGACTGGCGGTTTTCATGCGATTTATCCTGCGTGTTATCCGAAGTAATAATAATCAACGAGCGATCAATGATGGATATATTATCGGTCGTCGTTGTGTTCATCTACCGAGTTGGAGCGATGATACAATACCGAAACTACAGCATAAGGAAAATGGTCATGAAAACATATTTCTTGTTTATCGGAATTTTGGGCTTTGCTCTCCTGTTAACAGGTTGCCAATCTACAAACCAGGTCACCCACTTAGAATCGGGTAGTGCCATTGCGCTGGGGGTGGATTCTGAAACCCTGCTGCCCTCACTGACCTTCCAAGAGGCTAAAACCCCTGATGGTGATATTGTGTCCGTTGCCTGGCAGGCGGGTTTCCCCCTGACAAGTTTCGACCCGCAAGAACGTCCACGGATTGATCTTTCCGGTACCTGGCTGAAGGAACGTTTTGAAGCTGATAACACATTGACCCTTAGCGGACGTGGCATTGAAGGATTAACTGCTTTAGAAACTGAAGCAATGGGACGCTTCCAGGCCGTTTATGACGACAGCCGTTGGGATGAAATCCACCTTCCCGGTCCTGAAAACGTCATGACGGACTACGGCCCAGAAGACTACCAGGGTGGGGTATGGTACCGTCGCAGCGTTTTCGTTCCTGCTGAATGGGCAGGTCAACGTGTGACTTTTAATGCACTGGCAATCAATTATATTGCCGACATTTGGGTCAACGGCCAATGGGTAGGCTACCATGAAGGTGGCTATACACCTTTTATGTTAGAAATCTCACCCTCACTTGCCTACGGTGAAGAAAATATAATTTCAATCCGGGTCGATAACCCCGCCTGGGGAAGCCGTAATGATATCGTTCCGGGCATCACGTCTGACTGGTGGAACTATACGGGGATTATTCAGGACTTTTACCTTGAGCTTGCGCCGCCACTCTGGATCGTACGGACAGATATCCAAACCCCCGACACCTCCGGAAATATTCTGGCCAAGGTTGTACTGCATAATGCGGGTGACCGTACTCAAAAAGGGACGCTCACCTTACAGGCGTACACGACCGATCCCCAATCCCCCGGTTGGCTTACGGACCCCCAACCAGCCGCGATCGCGGGGGATGCCATTGGCGAACCCTTCAGCCAAGAAGTCAGACTGGAACCCGGTCAGGCACTTGTCTTACCCGCTGTAAAGCTTACTATTCCCAACCCCAAATTATGGACGCCAGAGGACCCTGCCCTGTATGTCTTGAAGGCCAGCCTTGATACAAACCATACCAGCGATTCCTTTATGACGCAGTTTGGCATTCGCTCGTTGGCGGTCAGTGGCCATCAATGGCAGCTGAATGGCCAACCGTATTTTATGGTTGGTATTGCCCGTCATGAAGAATGGCCAGATAGTGGACGGACGGCAACGTGGGAGAAAATCCTGGCGGACCTGGAGATGATTCAAGCACTCCATGCGAATTTTGTGCGTACTGCCCATTATCCTAATCATCCATACACCTACCTGCTCACCGACCGCTTGGGCCTGCTTGCCGCTGTTGAGATTCCCGTCTGGCAATACGGGCCTGATGAGTTTGCCGCACAGGAACAGCGGATGATCGCTGATCAGATGTGGCGCGAAATGATCCTGATGGGCAGTAACCGTCCTTCTGTTATTCTTTGGAGTATGCACAACGAATCGCAAGATATTCCAGAGCGTTTGGCATATGTTCAGCGCCTGACCGCAGATTATGAGCAATATTTGCAAGATGGCCGCTTGTTGATGCAATCCGCTGCTGCAGACCGTGGCGGACCTGGTGACCCCACCCAGGGTGGATTGGACATCGCGGGATGGACATTGTATTTTGGTGTGTTCTATGGCGAGGATTATGCCTCTGATTCACGCACTTTTTTACAGGATGCGCATTCCGCTAATCCCGCAAAGCCCATCTTTGTCACCGAATATGGGATTTGGTCCAAAGGCGGGAACAGCAGCAAACAGCGCCAGGTTGCTCTTTTTGATGCGTTGTTCCCCGTCTTTTTCGAATCTGCCGCTTGGGGAGCGGAGGGAAAGCTCAATCCCGATGGCTTTATCGGTGGCATTACGTGGTGGGCGATGTTTGACTGGTATACTGCAATCACGCGTGAACAAACCATGGGCCTGTATGATATGGACCGTGTGCAGGCAAAACCCGTTGCAGAAAGTCTTGCAGATGCCTATGCTGTTTGGGCAAAGGGTCAGCCTTAAAACGTAGCATTTAAATTAAGTCGATCTCGGTATGACAATTGATCTCTATCCTGACCGGGGCATAATACAGATATTATTGACGGAAATAACAATTCATCTCTCAAGATTAGACAAACTACTTTTAACTGATCGTAAGGGTAGTGAAAAACAGACAATGATAAATCATTTTTGTCAAAATCCAGAAATATTTCCATTAACGACTATTATTATCTGCATTATATCAATGCGTAGGGGCAACCCTGTCTTAGCCCCCCAAATGGGGGCAGTGGTTACCTCGCGAAGCACTCTTTGAGTTGATCAGGGCGGACACGGATGTCCGTCCCTAGGAATCTACGCCCATTTTCTTACCAAGCTTCCCTTCTATTTCCTGCATTGGTTCACTGAGTGTTGAATCTAATGATAGAATTGTTGTGAATTTTAGCGTGAAAAATAATCGTTTTGTGAACTTTTTCAAAGGAATTTTTGTTACAATGGGAGGGTCCTTTGTTTCAAATTATTAATCGGATCGCCCCCATCATCATTTTGCTGGGAATCGGTAAGCTTTTCCAAGTTAAGAAATTTATCAGTGTTCAGACAGTCGTCGAATTAAAGAAACTGGTTGTCAATCTTGCCTTACCAGCGGTGCTGTTCACCTCTTTCTTGTTTGTGGATCTGGAAACCGAGTATTTTCTGTTTGTGCCGATGATCTTGGCATATTGTATTTTGCTGTACCTGTTGGGGTTAGGTTTGCACCGGCTTCTCAAAGTCAAAGGCGAATATTTCCCATTCTTAATAACGGGGTTTGAATACGGCATGATGGGCGTCAGCCTGTTTGGCGCGGCTTACGGTTTGAGCCAGATTGGGAAAATCGCCATTATTGATTTAGGGCAAGAAACTTTTATATGGTTCATTTACGTGGCGCTGCTGATCAGAAAGCGGGATGGTGCCACCAGTGCCGGCAAGTTGTTAAAAATGTTTGCTACCTCACCGGTGATCATTGCGATCCTGGCTGGCTTGGTGCTCAACCTGGTTGGTCTGCCGCGTGTGATCGATGATATCCCTCTAGCAAATGGGTTGTTGAATGCTGTGGAATTGATTGGCAGCTTAACTGTGCCGTTGATCCTGATCGTGGTGGGCTATGGTATCCAGATCGACATGCGTGAGTTTGTTTACGCCATGCGTGTGATTTTAATCCGGTTAGCCGTTAATATTCCCGCAGCGCTGCTGCTCAACCATTTTGTGGTGAGGGGTTTGATGGGTTTGGATCTCGGTTTCCAGGCAGCTTTATTTACCCTGCTCATTCTTCCGCCACCATTTATTTTGACCCTATTTATGAAGCAGGACCTGAAAGAAGAGCTTCACAGCGTCGATAACACGCTCACATTACATACCCTGGTAACGATTGTGATATTTATCATCTATTACGCACTCAACCCGGTGATATAGCTTACCAAGTCTATCGCTTTATTATTGGTCCATTTCATGGCGGTAGGGTGGATCGGCCCCGTCGCGAGTGCAGTTAATGGCAGCTGCCTTGCTGGCGAAAGATAGACATGCTTGTAGTTCTTCTCTATTGATATTGGAAAGCGCCCTACGATTTGTTAAATAACCCTTTTCGTATAGATATGTGAGAAATGCTGAGAAAAAGGTGTCTCCAGCGCCGACGGTGTCTTTGACCTGGACCATTTGGGCGGGAACAAAGACGGTCGTTCCATCCGGCAAGTAACCCCTGGAACCAGCCATGCCCTGTGTCAGGATGACCAGGCTCACCCCAAGCTCGAACCATTGGGGAAGATGGGCTTCGATTTCTATTCCGGGGTAGAGCAGGTCCAAGTCGGCCTGGCTGAGGCGTAAGATATCCACGCAGGTTAACCAGTTCTCAAACCGCGTGCGGTAAGCCTCCCAATCTTTGATCACGATCGGTCTCACGTTGGGGTCAAGTGTGATCACCCGACGGCGCTTTTCGCGCTGCATCAGCGCTTCTAATGTGCTGGCACCAGGTTCAAGGACCAGTGAAATCGAGCCAAAATGGAGCGCGCACACCTCTTCAGGCAAACTTGGAGGAAGGTCTTTTAAAGTCATCTTTCGATCTACGGCGCCTTCTGCATAAAACGCATACTGCGGCTCTTGGGTCCTCTGATCATCAATGCTCACAAAGGCTAGGGTGGTTTGCCCATCGACTCGGGGACAATATCTCAGGTCAACATCGTTGCTGGTGAGTTGTTTTTCAAGAATATCGCCAAATAAATCAGTCGATAATCGCGATAGGAACCCTACTGGCACGCCCATTCGGCCCAGTCCGACTGCAATGTTGAGAATTGATCCACCGGGACAGGGTTGGTAGGTCTGGTTATTTTTCGAAGGAATAAAGTCAATTAAGGCTTCGCCGCAGCAGATGATCATGGAACCTCCGTGTTTGATAATTTACGGTAATTATAACTGATCACTTAAAACACAAAAGGCTGTCCGTGCGGGACAGCCTTTCAGCTATTGTTTAATTATCAAACTCAGAAACGCAAAACAGAATTACTCGTAAAGCAGTGCTGCGATATCTGGGTCGTCAATGTTGGTGGCATCAAACCAGTGGAAGCCGGTGTCGATAAATTTGGGGAGTGTTTCGCCGCGAACAGCTTTGACTGCAGCTTCAACACACTTGTAGCCAATGCCGATGGGATCCTGGGTGATGGCACCCGCTTGCTGACCTGAGCGGATAGCCTCTAACTGCTGCTGACCAGAGTCGTAGCCGATCACAACAATGTCATCACGACCAAGTTCGGACACAGCATTCAGGACACCGATGATGGAGCCTTCGTTGGCACCGAAGAAGCCCTTCAGGTCGGGGTTACCCTGGATAATGGCCTTGGCCAGGTCTGTCGAGCGCAGGTGATCGCCGCCGCCGTATTGAATATCAACGATGGTTACATCTGGATATGTAGATTCGATGCGATCTTTGAAACCGGCTACCCGGTCAATGCCTGTACGGCTGGTGTTGTCATGGGCGATAACAGCAACTTCACCCGAACCACCGATCAGTTCAACCATTTTGTCAGCTGCTAAAGCTGCGGCAGCAACGTTGTCGGTTGCGGCGGTTGCCAGGGGGATATCGCTATCCACACCGGAGTCGAAGCCGATCACAGGGATGCCTTTTGCCTGGGCTTGTTCAAGCAAGGGGATGGCAGCCTGTGAGTCGACGGCCGCAAAACAAATCGCGGCAGGATCTTTGTCGATAGCAGCTTGGAGCATGTCCATTTGCTTGTCAACCATTGCCTCAGACTCGGGGCCTTCAAAGGTGATTTCCACACCGTAATCGGCTGCAGCTCGTTCAGCGCCAGCTTTTACTGCCAGCCAGAATGCATGCTGAAAGCCTTTAGAGATCACAGGGATATACAGTGTTTCTTCGACTGCAGGTTCATCGACCGTGGTTGGTGTTTCTGCAGCAGGGGCACAGGCGGCAAGCATGGCTAAAATCATCAGCACACTTGCAATAATCAACATTTTTTTGGATTTCATTTCTTTTCTCCTTAAACTCTAATTCAATTTAGAAACAACAGCGGTACAACAAATTTTTAAAATCTTTCTGAATGAACCACCTCCTTCGATTTTGATTGTTTTCCAGAAAACAATTTGCCAACATTGTCTTGATTAATTGGCACTAGCCTTTTTACGGAGAATATCTAAATAAACGGCTGATAAGATGATCAAACCGGTAACAACAATCTGCCACTCTTGTGGAACAGATAAAATCCGCAACCCGTTGGTCAGGGTGCTAATGATGAAGGCGCCGATAATGGTGCCCAGGATGTTGCCCTCACCACCGCTTAACGAAACGCCGCCAATTACGGCTGCTGCAATCGCATCCAACTCATAGCCCAGACCTAACGCGGGTTGGGCTGAGTTTAACCTGGCAGCAATGATCACACCGCCGATACCGACAAATAAACCGCCTACCGCATAAATGGCGGTTTTCCATAAGACAATATTAAGACCCGACAGCCTGGCTGCTTCTTCATTGCTTCCGATGGCAAAGGCGTAACGACCGATAACTGTTTTGGAGAGAATCAGCCCTGCAACGAGGGCTGAGCCAAACATGATTAATACGCCATTGGGGATATCGAAGCCTGGGATAATGGTACCTAACACCGATCCCATGGCAATCCGGTTCCAGCCGGTCTCCAAGGGAAAATAAATCGGGGAGAGGTCGGTGATCACAAGTGATAAACCCCGAGCGACATTTAACATGCCCAAAGTAGCAATAAATGGGGGCAGTTTCAGTTTTGAGACCATCAAACCGTTAACCGCCCCTGCGAAAGTACCGGTAAGAACGGCAGCCAGCACACCAAAAATATTGGGCATGCCCCAATTTCTAACGGTGACCGCAGCCATAACTGCTGAAAGGGTCATCACTGTTCCAACCGAGAGGTCGATCCCGCCGCTGATGATGATGAAGGTCACACCAATTGCCAGCAAGCCATTGACAGCTGTTGAAACCAGGATGCCAATGACGTTACTTAAGGTAAAGAAATATGGCGATGCCAGTGAAAAAACAACAAACAGGATGATTAATGCGCCAAATGCCATCAACCGTTGAATGGTATCTGCGCCGGTCTTTTTCTGCTGTGTGCTTGAGTTTGCTTTCATAAGATCCCTCATTTATGATGGTTGAGCTGATTTTTTCGCATTGCCACCATTGCGCATAGTGGCAAATTTCATAATGTTTTCCTGCGTTGCCTCTGAATAATCCAAATTGCCGGTAACACGGCCCTCACACATGACAATCACACGGTGGCTCATGCGAATGATTTCCGGTAATTCAGAGGAAATCATGATAATTGATTTTCCCTGTGCAGCAAGCTCATTCAATAAGGAATAAATTTCTTGTTTAGCGCCAACATCAATACCCCGTGTGGGCTCGTCAAAGATTAAGATATCCGCATCTTTTGCCAGCCACTTTCCGACGACCACTTTTTGTTGGTTGCCGCCAGAAAGGTTTTTAGCTTTTTGCTCCAGACTGGGCGTGCGAATGGAAAGTTGATCCACGATATTTTTGGAAATTGTGTAAGCGCGTTTGTCTTTAACCCATCCCAAAACGGAAGAGAGCTTTTGATAAATGGGGAGAACGATGTTGGTTTTTAGATCCAAGCTCAGACACAAACCATAGCGTTTACGATCTTCTGAGAGATAGGCAATATCATGGGCGACTGCGTCGCTGGGACGTTTTATATGCACTGGTTTGCCATTAATAAAAACTTCACCGGAATCGACGGGGTCTGCGCCGAAGATGGCGCGTGCTGTTTCCGTTCTGCCCGCGCCAATTAACCCGGCAAAGCCCAAAATTTCACCTTTCATCAATTGGAAACTGACATCTTTCAACTCATTGCCGCGAGAAAGGTTTTTTACTTCCAACACGATTTCCTGGCTGCGCTCTTCAGGAATTTCAGGAGATGATTCATAAATCACACGACCAACCATCATGTTGATGATTTCATTGATGCTGGTTTCCCGGGTGTTAACCGTATTTACATATAAACCATCACGCAATACGGTGATGCGGTCGGAAATTTCTTTGAGCTCCTCCATGCGGTGGGTGATGTAGATGATCCCCGTTCCTTCTGCTTTTAATTGGCGAATGATGCGAAACAGCTCTGCCGTTTCAACATCCGTCAAAGCACCGCTGGGCTCATCAAAAATCAATACGTCCGCATTAAAAGACAGCGCTTTGGCAATCTCAACCATTTGCTGCTTGGCAACCGTCATCTTGCTCACCCTCATCGTGGGATCAAGGTTGAGATTCATCAGCTCGAAGATCTCTTTGGTTTTATTGTTTTGGGTGTTTTCGTCAATAAGAAAGCTTTTAGTGGGTTCACGCCCGATAAAAATGTTTTGGGCTGCCGTCAAATGCGACATCAGGTTGAGTTCCTGGTGTACCATGCTGATGCCCATGGTCTGGGCGGTATGGGGGTTGGGGATGGTGACTTGTTCGCCTTTGAATGTGATTGTGCCGCCATCAACTTGGTAAATGCCAGCCAGGATTTTCATCAATGTGGATTTTCCTGCGCCATTTTCACCCACGAGGGCATGGACTTCGCCACGCTGTAGGTTAAATTGGCAACCCTTGAGCGCTTGAACACCAGGAAAACGCTTGTCAATTCCCTCCATCAAAACGAGCGTGTCATTCATGAGATATCCTTTACTGCCACAGTATTTGATACACGAACGCCAGGGCGAAAAGCTTCATACGGATTTGTGATAACGATACCATACTATCATAATTGATTTTTCTTGTCAATGCAATTATCGGTTAATTAATAATTAGAACGCTGTTGCAGTTTTCAGAAAAATAAAGGATGACAATTCGGCATGTGATCAGGAAGATTGTTGTTCCGAGGGCCTATTTTTATCAAGAATCTGTTTAGCTATTGACATAGGAATTTAAACATGATAATATGGTAACGGTACCATAATTAAGCGAGAGAACTCGAGTTTTGACCTAATGCCAACCATTCATGATGTTGCAAAAAAGGCAGGTGTAGCACCCATTACAGTTTCCAGGGTGATCAACAACTCTGGCTATGTCAGCGATCATGTGCGCACCAAGGTCAATGCTGTTATTGATGAACTGGGTTATGTGCCGAATGTGATCGCACGCAGTCTGAAGTCAAAACGCACCAACACCATCGCACTGGTTATCACTGATATCACCAATCCTTTTTTTAACATTCTTGCCAGGGGGGTTGAAGATGCGGCGTTTAAGGCCGGGTTTAATGTAATTATTTGTAATACAGACGAATCACAAGAGCAAGAAGATAATTACATCCAGCTGCTATTACAGAAACGGGTGGATGGAATCTTGCTTGTACCAGCTGAAACGCACTCCCAATCGATTGAATTGCTTCGTAAACACAATACCCCTGTCGTGATCATCGATCGCTATGTTGAAAATGGGGGTGTGGATGTGGTTCGTGGAGACTCGGAAAGTGGTGCCTATCAACTCACAAAATTCCTGATCGATTTAGGTCATAAACGGATCACGCTTCTCAGCGGCCCAGATACGGTGTCAACATCGATTGATCGTGTGCGTGGGTATAAACAGGCAATGTGTGATCATCATTTAAACGAATTTGTTGATTATTTTTATGGAAAATATTCGCAGGAAAGCGGCGCTCAACTAACACGAGAGATATTTTCCCGGAAAGAAAAACCCACAGCGATTTTTGGCGGGAACAACCTGGTCTCGATCGGGGCACTTTCAGCATTGCGCCAGATGGGAATCAAGGTTCCTGACGATGTGGCTGTTGTGAGTTTTGATGATATCCCTGAAAGTTTATCTTACGATCCTTTTATGACGGTTATCTCCCAACCGCCCTATGCTATTGGCCAAAAAGCAACCGAAATTTTGGTGTCGAGGATTAAAAACGATCAGGATGTCCCAGTAGAATTTCAAGAAGTTGTGTTTCCCGTCGAGTTAATCGTGCGAGAATCCAGCGGCGGCAAGGTGAATTAGTGTTTATATAAGATTGCGTTGGTGATGATCATGATCAAAATAGATAATTTTAGGTCAGAAATTGAATCATCTGCAGGCTTTATCGATCGAATAATCGAATGTTTCGTAGCAAAATATCGAAAAATAAAATGAGATAAAACCAAAGGAGGTTAACAATGTCAGACAATGGTGGATTTGGAGATCGATGGATCGGTGCGATGCCGAAGATCGGCATCCGACCGACGATCGATGGACGAATGAATGGCGTGCGAGAAAGCCTCGAAGACCAAACCATGGGGATGGCTAAAAGGGTAGCACAACTGTTGACTGAAAACCTGCGCTATCCTGATGGCACGCCGGTGGAATGTGTGATAGCTGACACCACCATAGGAGGGGTGGCAGAATCGGCCAAGTGTGCAGAAAAGTTTGCACGCGAAGGCGTCGGTGTTTCCATCACGGTTACCCCTTGTTGGTGCTATGGTTCAGAAACCATGGATATGGATCCCTTAACACCCAAAGCAGTGTGGGGCTTTAATGGTACAGAAAGACCTGGGGCAGTCTATTTGGCTGCAGTGTTGGCTGCCCACACTCAGAAGGGTCTGCCGGCTTTTTCGATTTATGGTCATGACGTGCAGGATAACGATGATGAGAGCATCCCTGAAGATGTCCAGGAGAAGTTGTTACGGTTTGCCCGTGCTGGTTTGGCAACAGCGATTATGCGCGGAAAATCGTACCTGGCGATGGGGGGTACATCCATGGGGATTGCCGGATCGATCGTTGACCAATCGTTCTTTGAGACCTACCTGGGCATGCGGGTGGAATCCGTTGATATGAGCGAATTTACCAGGCGCCTGGAAGAGGAAATTTACGACAAAGAAGAATACGAATTGGCCTTAGCCTGGACCAAAGCCCACTGCAAAGAAGGTCGGGATCACAATACCGAAGATATGCAGCGCTCCCGTGAGCAGAAAGATAAGGATTGGGAGACCGTCGTCAAAATGACAATGATTGCCCGTGACCTGATGGTCGGCAATCCACAACTCGAAAAGGCAGGCTTTGGTGAAGAAGCGATGGGACATAACGCCATCGCCAGCGGTTTCCAAGGTCAACGCCAATGGACCGATCACTCACCCAACGGTGATTTTATGGAAGCGATCTTAAATTCCTCCTTTGATTGGAATGGCATCCGCGCACCGTTTATTGTGGCAACGGAAAACGATGCTATGAATGGCGCTGGGATGTTATTTGGTTACCTGCTGACCAACACGGCCCAGATCTTTGCAGATGTGCGCACTTATTGGAGCCCTGAGGCCGTCAAACGTGTGACCGGTTATGAATTACAAGGTCGAGCGGCAAACGGCATGATCCACCTGATCAATTCAGGCGCTGCCACTGTCGATGCGACCGGACAGCAAGCGCGAGATGGTAAGCCGGTAATGAAGCCCTACTGGGAGATCACAGAAGACGAAGCTAATGCGTGTCTCGAGGAAGTTTCCTGGTATCCAGCCAACACCGGTTACTTCCGCGGCGGCGGTTATTCATCTGGGTTCCTGACCAAAGGCGGTATGCCGATGACGATGAGCCGCTTGAATATTGTTAAAGGGTTAGGGCCAGTGCTGCAAATTGCTGAAGGTTGGACGGTGGACATCCCCGAAGAGGTACACAAGACCCTCAATGAGCGCACAGACCCCACCTGGCCAACGCACTGGTTCGTGCCGCGCCTTTCTGACGACCCGGCTTTCAAAGATGTTTACTCGGTGATGGCCAACTGGGGCGCCAACCATGGCTCTATCAGCTTTGGACACATCGGGGCTGACCTGATCACGCTGGCGTCAATCCTCCGGATTCCTGTGTGCATGCACAATGTTGAGCAAGAGCAATTGTTCCGACCAAGTGCTTGGACTGCCTTTGGAACCAAAGACGCACAAGGCGCTGACTTCCGCGCGTGTCATAATTTTGGACCACTTTACGGTCGTTATTAGGAGTGAAGCAAACCATCCCGTTTGGGATGGATTGTTCAATTTATCACATTATTGGCTTAGCTGAACGGATATCGGGTGCCTGATTTACAAGCAAGGTATGATTAACCTGAAAAATGGAAGCCAACAGCCAAAAACAAGAAAGAAAATAGTGAGAACAACCATGAAGCCACCTGCGTCTGATCATCATGAAATTGAGCGCTTTGAACAGGGCTTGGACAGTTTCGATCCGGCAGTGAGACGAGAAAGCCTGCTGGCATTAATGTCAATGATCGATGCCGGATCTGTGGACCTGCCTGAAGCAGCTGACATCCTCAACCTGCATTGCCATTCCTTCTTTTCGTATAACGGATATGGTTATTCGCCTTCGCATTTGGCCTGGCTGGGCAGGAAACACGGCATCAAATTTATGGGAATTGTCGATTTTGACATTTTAGATGGCGTCGATGAGTTTCTTGCCGCCTGCGAGATCACTGGTGTACGCGGGACAGCGGGGATCGAAACGCGGGTCTACATTCCAGAGTTTAGACACGCTGAGATCAATTCACCCGGTGAACCGGGGATTGCCTATCACATGGGGGTGGGTTTTGTGCGATCGTCGGTTGTTGACTCTGCAAGAGGGGCCTTCGTTGAAATCCGGAATCAAGCGGTTCAACGGAACCTGCAAATTATGGCGCGAGTCAATCGATTTCTCACCCCCCTCTCACTGGATTATGAAGCTGATGTACTACCACTGACGCCTTCTGGCTATGCCACAGAACGGCACATGGTTCAGAAAATCGCTGAGCAATCCTTTGATGTTATCGAAGAGCCCATCCGCTTCTGGGCAGAGAAATTTGGGGAATCACGTGATTTGATCGAGAGAATCGTTGAAGATCCAAATCTTTTTCAAAATTATCTACGCCAAAAATTGATGAAGCGTGGCGGTGTGGCTTATGTGCAGCCTGAGGGCGAATCGTTTCCAAGTGTTGAGGTTTTTCACGAGATCATTTTAGCTGAGAATGCGATCCCGTGTTCAGCTTGGCTGGATGGCACCTCGGCTGGTGAAGCAGAAATTGAGCGTTTATTGAGCCTGTTGATGGATAAAGGGGTTGCAGCAATTAACATCATCCCAGACCGCAACTGGAATATCCCCGATGAAAAAATCAAGGCCGTCAAACTTGAAAAACTGTATCATATCGTTGATTTGGCTGATTCACTCGACCTGCCGATTATCGTGGGCACCGAAATGAACAGCTTTGGCCAAAAGCGGGTGGATGATTTTGATGCTCCCGAACTTAATCCGGTCAAAGAACAGTTTATCAAAGGCGCGTATTTCCTGTATGGGCACACGCGCATGGAAATGCTGTGGGGTATGGGATATCAGAGCCAGTGGTCTCATAATTATTTGGCCGGTCGAAAAGCAAAAAATGATTTTTATGAGGCAGTTGGCCGATTGATCCCACCAGCTGTAGATTTTGAACAATTAGAGAGTAAAACCGATAAAACTCCTCACCAGGTTTTACAAGAATTACACAAGAAAATTAAGGAATAAATAATGACAACAAAACTGGATAATTACCGGCAGGGGAAAATGCCCACAAGTTCGATCAACCGAGTGTGGCCCTTATATGGTGCAGGGTTTGAAAACTTAGGGAAAAACGATCAACCGATTGAGGTCCCTATGCCTGATTTTGGTCCGGATGAATTGCTCATCCGCCATGACGCCTGCGGCCTATGTTTTTCAGACATCAAAGTCATCCGTCAGGGTGAAGACCATCCCCGCATTTACCGCAATATGGGGGAAGACCCGGTTGTGTTGGGGCATGAAGTGGTGATGACCGTGGTTGGCGTTGGGGAAAACCTGAAAGATCAATACAAACCGGGCGATCGCTTTATTATCCAGGCTGATATCTTTGTGGACGGTGTGGGTTACGCTTACGGTTATGAGATCCAGGGCGGTCTTTCGCAGTATAACGTGATTGACCAGCGCATTTTGAATGGTGATCATGGCAATTACCTGATCCCGATCCACCCTGAAACAGGCTATGCCGAATCAGCTCTGGTTGAGCCTTGGGCGTGTGTGATTGCTGCGTATTACCTGCAATATCGCCAGGGGTTGAAAGATGGGGGGACAGCCTGGTTCGTTGGACCTGAGACGGGGCAATTCTCGCTGTCTGAAGGTTTTGACCAGGATTCACACCCGGCCGTCGTCAAGCTGACGGAGATGAACGGCCCCTTAGGAGAATGGCTGCGCAAAAGGGCTGAAGCGCTTGGCGTTCAGGTGGTGGAAGTGGAAGATTTCGAGATAGTCGAGGATGAAGCAGCCAAGGCAGACCAGGTGGATGATATCATCCTCCTTTCGCCAACCATCCCGTTGATTGAAAAAATCAGCCCTTACCTAGCATACCATGGTGTGTTGACTTTTTATGCTGACCAACCTTTTACGGAGAAAGCCAACCTTGATATTGGGCGGGTGCATTACAACCGCTGGTTATTCCTGGGTGGTAATAATCGTGATCTCAGTGCCATATACCGCAAAGCGCCGCAGCGATCAAAACTGCGCAAAGGTGGTCAGGCTTTGTTTGTAGGGGCTGGGGGTCCGATGGGGCGCATGCACGTTCAACATGCGATCGAGTCGAAGGACCACCCCAGGCTGATCGTGTGTTCAGATGCCAGCGATGCCCGTTTGCAAGATTTGGATGAAACCTTTGGCGAGGAGGCCAGGGCAAAAGGGATTGAGTGGATCTGCACTAACCCAATGGAAAAAATAGCCTATGAACAAACAATGGGCCAGTTTGAGGGTACAGGTTTTGATGACATCATCATTTTGGTTCCAATACCAGCCGTAATTGCGGATTCTGCCCCGTGGTTGGCCGAGGATGGGGTGATGAACGTATTTGCGGGGGTTGCCCGCGGTACAACCGCAAAACTAGATTTGAATGATATGGTTTTCAGAAATGCACGTGTGATCGGGCATTCTGCCTCACAAATTGAGGATATGCTGACCATGCTGAACAAGGTAGAAGATGGTGAATTATCGACCAACCGCTCAGTGGCGGCTGTAGGATCGTTGGAGGCAGCGAAAGATGGCTTACAGGCATTAATCGATGCGACCTACCCAGGTAAAGTGGTGATCTTTCCAAATATCAAGGACTTGCCTCTAACGAGTGTGAGCGACCTGGCAACGGTTTTACCGGAAGTGGCGGAGAAACTCAAAGACGGCCGCTCTTGGACGAAAGAAGCGGAAAATGCCTTTTTAGAGGCGATGCTGAAGGATGAGATCGATGGATAATGTGAAAAACCTAAACGGAAAAATTGCGATCGTCACAGGCGGCGCCCAAGGTCTGGGTGAAGCAATCAGCATACGCCTGGCACAGGAAGGCTGCAATGTTGTGATTGCTGACATCAATCAGGCTGGCATCCATGACACGGAAGCTAAAATCCAGGCCGAATTTGGTAGGGAGACACTGGGAATGGTTACTGATGTGACCCAGGAAGACCAGGTGCAAGCGCTGGTAGATGAAACCGTCTCAAAGTTTGGCGGGTTGGATATTTTAGTCAGCAATGCAGGCATCCTGATTGCCCAACCGGTGGATGAATTCCCGGCTGAGCATTGGAAGAAAGTGATGGAAGTGAACTTATTTGGTTATTTCCTCGTCGCCAAGCATGCCGCCCGGGTGATGAAAACCCAGCGATCCGGTGTAATCATCCAGATCAACTCGAAATCTGGTAAGAAGGGCAGCTATAAAAACTCAGCTTACGCCGCATCGAAATTTGGCGGGATTGGATTAACGCAATCCCTCGCATTGGAATTGGCTGAATATGGGGTGCGTGTGAATGCAATCTGCCCCGGGAATATGCTTGATTCACCGCTGTGGGTAGATTCCCTGTTTAAACAATATGCCCGCACACGGGGGATGACAGAAGCGGAAGTGCGCCAGTATTATGTTGACCAGGTGCCTTTAAAGCGGGGATGCACTTACGATGATGTGTGTAATTTGCTGGTATTTTTAGCATCTGAACAATCAAGTTATATGACCGGCCAGGCGATCAACGTCACTGGCGGGCAGGAAATGCGATAATTATTAACGTATACAATATTGGAGAATGAATATGACCGATGAAAAAATCACAACAATCGAACAAGTGACGGCTCTCATCGAAGAGCAATCACTGACCAAAGAACAATTGATGACTTATCTGCGGCAGATGATGGAAATCCGCGCGTTAGAGAATAACATCGCCAACTTACTGGGAAAAGCAGTGTTGAAGGGCGCTTCCCACCTGTATGCTGGCCAAGAGGCAGTCGCTGTGGGTGCAATTGGTGCCCTTGAGGATCATGATTTTATCACCAGCACGCATCGCGGCCATGGTCACGCCCACGCCCATGGCGACTCAGCAGCACAAACCCCGGAAGAGAAACAAGAACATTACAATAAGATGATGGCCGAGGTTCTAGGCAAATCCGGCGGGTATTGCAAAGGCAAAGGCGGTTCGATGCACATTGCCGATGTAGCCCATGGCAATCTGGGTGCTACCGGTATCGTTGGCGGTAATATTCCTGTTGCCGTTGGGGCAGGCTTGGCGCAGAAATTAAAGAAGACTGATTCTGTGGTGCTGTGTTTCTTTGGCGATGGCGCTTCAAATACTGGGAATTTCCATGAATCCCTCAATATGGCATCTTTATGGGATCTGCCGGTGGTTTTTGTCGTTGAAAATAACCTGTATGCGATGTCAGTACCCTGGGATAACGCCAGTAAACTTCCGCGCATCTCTGAAAGGGCAAAGGCGTATGGCATCCCCGGTGAGACGGTGGATGGGATGAATGTATTGATGGTGCGCAAGGCCGTGGCAGAAGCTGTGGCGCGCGCCCGCTCGGGAAAAGGACCCACGATCGTAGAATGCTTGACTTATCGCTACTACGGCCACTCACATTCAGACCCACGTGCTTACCGCACTCGTGAGGAGGAAAAAGAATTCCGCGATAAAGACCCGATCAAACAGCTCAACCGGGATATGGCAGCGATTGGCTTTTTAGAAGATGCGGAGTTTGAACACATGGAGGAGGTTGTTGAAGAAAAACTCGACCAGGCGATGCAATTCAGTGAAGATTCCCCGTCGCCCGACCCAAATCAAATCGAAACAGATGTGTTTGCGCCATTAAAAACAACACCTGCAGATGTAGAAGCAGAGCAAAAATTAAGGGAAAAGATTCGGACGGATGCGAGCATCCGTGAGATCAGCTATGCCCAGGCCTTGGTAGAAGCAATGCGTGAAGAAATGCTGCGTGATGAAACCGTGTTTGTGATGGGTGAGGATGTGGGATTGTATGGCGGCGCTTACGGTGCAACCCGCGGTTTATTTGAGGAATTTGGTGAGGAACGTGTGATTGACACCCCCATTTCTGAAGCGACGATCGGTGGTGCGGCTGTTGGGGCGGCTATGGCAGGGATGCGGCCTATTGCGGAGATCATGTATGTTGATTTCACCCCCCTGGCGATGGACCAGATCGCCAACCAGGGCGCCAAGAACCGATATATGTTTGGCGGGAAAACCTCCGTCCCCATGGTGATCCGCACCGAAGGTGGTGCAGGGCGTGCCATTGCCGCGCACCACTCCCAAAGTCTTGAGAGTTTATGGACGCATTTCCCAGGGATCTATGTGGTGATGCCCTCAACGCCATATGATGCCAAAGGTTTGCTGAAAACAGCCATCCGTGACGATAACCCGGTGATGTTCATTGAACATAAGATGTTATACAAGGAAAAAGGACCCGTCCCAGAGGAAGATTACATCATCCCCTTTGGTGTGGCTGATATTAAGCGACCCGGCAAAGACCTGACGATCGTGACCTACTCCCGGATGGTATTACGCTCTCTGGAGGCAGCCGAGCTGCTGGCCAAAGAAGGCATCGATGTGGAGGTGATCGATCTGCGTACGCTTAACCCCTTGGACATGGAAACCATTATTGAATCAATTAAAAAAACCGGTCGTTTTGTGGGTGTGACTGAAGCCTACGAAAACACCAGTTTCATCAACGAGGTGATGGCCCGGGTAAACGAACAGGCTTTTGATTGGCTGGATGCCCCGATGGTGCGGGTGGCGGCTGCCAATGTGCCAGTCCCGCGGGCAGAGGTTTTAGAGGACATCGCGATCCCGAATGTGGCGCGCATTATGGCAGCTTGCAGAAAGGTGATGAGCTGATGGCAGTAGATCTATTTGTCCCCCAATTGGGCCAGACTGTTGAAGAGGTGGTTTTGATCAGCTGGTTGGTCGAAGATGGCGCTAAGGTCGATTTTGGCGACTCGGTGTTGGAAGTTGAAACAGATAAGGCCGTCTTCAATGTTGAAGCCAAT
Source organism: Candidatus Brevefilum sp. (assembly GCA_019428905.1). Taxonomy (GTDB): domain Bacteria; phylum Chloroflexota; class Anaerolineae; order Anaerolineales; family Anaerolineaceae; genus Brevifilum. The sequence continues at coordinate 32,177 of JAHYJN010000003.1, read as the reverse complement.
GCCAAAGGTTACGTCCACTTTGGGCCTTATCAGGTGGGTGAGACCTTGCCCGTGTTGACTGTCGTGGCAACGATAGGCAAGAAAGACGAGGGTTTTTTACCCAGCGACCAGGCACCACAGGTAGAGGCGCTCCCCGAAGGCGGAGGGGATGCACCAGCAGTTGACCTACCAGCTGTGGACGAAAGCAAGCCGGAAAGCCCCAAAGCCCAAGAGCGGGAGAAGGTGTTTGCCTCTCCCCGTGCTAAAAAAATGGCTGGAGCCAAACAGGTTGATCTATCTCGTATTCACCCTACGGGCGGGGAGGGCGTGAGGGTGGTTGAGCAGGATGTGATTGATTATCTGCAGCAGAAAACGAAGGTTACGCCAATTGCGTCTGCCCTGGCAGCTGAAGTTGGGTTGGACCTGGGGCAGGTCAGTGGCACCGGTCCAGCTGGGGCGGTTACCCGGTCCGATGTCGAAGGCGCGATCCGTGACAGGCTTTCACAGCCCGTGTCTGGCTTTTCTGCTGTTATTCCAGATATCAAATATCCTGTGATCGAAGTCGCGGAGCGAACCCCATTGCGCGGCGTCCGGAAACGGATTTTTGAGCGCATGACCGCCAGCGATCAGAGCACCGTCCGAGTGACCCTGGTTGCAGAAGCGGATGCGACGGATTTGGTCAGGTTGCGCGAAAAACTTAAAGCGGATAAATCTGAACAGTGGGGATTCACGCCTGGTTACAATGACCTGCTGGCAAAAATTGTGGCACATGCGCTCAGTGAGTTTCCCTATATGAACGCCCGGGTAAGCAAGGATGGTCAGAGCATAGAAACATTGGCCGAGATCAACCTGGGGATGGCTGTGGATACGGAGCGCGGGTTGGTGGTGCCGGTGATCAGGGGCGCAGACACGTTGGACTTACAAACTTTTGGTCAGCGTTTCCGGAAGCTGGTTGAGGAAATCCAAAACGGGCAAATTTCACCGGAGAACCTGACAGGAAGTACATTTACGATCACCAACCTGGGCAACTTTGACGTGGACGCCTTTACGCCGGTGATCAACGTGCCAGAGCTGGCAATCCTGGGTGTGGGCCGGATTTTTGACAAGGTTGTGCCGTATGAAGGTGAGATTAAAGTTCGCAAGATGATCACCCTGAGCCTGGTGTTTGACCACCGGCTGGTGGATGGTGCCCCAGCCGCCCGGTTCCTGCAGCGGGTGAAGGAATACCTTGAGTACCCAGTGATGATATTCGTATAGCCGTATTATTTTAAATGGAAGAGGCTGCTTTTGGACTTAGAGCAGCCTCTTTTTTATTGATAACCGGAAGTTGGTTATCTGGAAAAAATTTTAAGTAATTTGGGTTAGCTGGCTGAAATTAAGTGTGATCTACTACCAGCCGTCCTTTTTTCTTGCGCGTTTCCTTCAACACCTCGGTGTAGAAGCGGTTATATGTGCAGCAGCCAATCGGGCTCTGCTGAATGAGCAACTCCAGGCAATTGTCACAGGCGGTACAAAAATCGATCTCGTCTTCTTTTCCCTCACGGAATTTCAAGGGGAGCAATGGGTCGGCCAAAGACTGCCTGCCCAGGGCGATCATGTCGACGTAACCTCTGTGGATATTCTTTGCGCCATACGTCAGCAGTGAGCGATCTTCGCGGTCAACCGCCAGCAGCTTATTGCGGCCATTCCCAAAGATGGAATAGTTTGATCCCACGACAACGGTCTCGGGCTTTAAGTTGTCTTTAAGCACTTTGGCAAAATACTGGTGCAGGTAGGCGAAATAGGGGTGATCTCGGTCAGCTTGGGTGAGGCTGATGGTAATCGATGGGCTGCCGGCAGATTGAACGAAGTAGGCTGCGCCGCGTTCTTCCAGCCCTTTGACCAGGTCAATCACTTCGCTCAGGTCAATCACAGGTGTATCAGGCCCTGCTGTGCCCATGCCGCCCGGGAATCCTTCCCAAACGGAAAGCTTGGAGCCGATGATGAAATTGGGGTCTGGCACTGCAGCCCTGATGCGCTCGTACAGGTCAAAGGCAAATTGGCGTCGATTTTCCCACGGCCCGCCATATTTCCATTTGCGGGTGTTGTAGGGACGCAGGATCTGGGAACCCAGGTATCCGTGGCATAATTTCATATCGATGCCATCAGCACCTGCGTCATAGGCGATTTTCGCAGCAAGCACATAATCCGCCATAATCTTTTCAAATTCATCTTCGGTGAAAATGTCGCCCTCAAACCCCGGCAGGAGTTTCACGGCTAATCGCTTTGAGAACTCAGGATTGCTCAGTTCCCCGGAATGGGTTAACTGGAATAAAAAGATGGGGTTTGGATTGAGCTGTTTGAGTTTTGTGACGAAATTGGTCAGCGCAGGTTGGTTTTCAGGCATAATGAACAGCTGGTTCATCCGGCTGCGGTTTTTATCGGTGATCGTTATTGCCTCAAGGGTGATGACGCCCGCCTCGCCTTTGAACAGATTTTCATAGCGCTTGTAGGTCAGGTCTGTGGGGTTGCCGTCGGCATCACCGTCAGAGCATTCCATCGGCTGAATGAAGAAGCGGTTCAGACTGGTGTGGGGTCCGATTTGAATGGGTGAAAGAAGTATCTCTCTCTTATCCATGCTTTTCTCCTCTGTTGTTGTGTATTAATTTGCCCTACAAGTCAGAGCAAACAAGAATTTTCATCCTCGTGATGAATACTCGCGGTGGGTCAAGCTTGTTGAACCACCGTGAAGGTTTCGTTACATGGCTTCGCGTCCCGTGATCTCAGGTGAGACAAAGATCTTGAAGAGCTGGCGGTCTGTGCGAAGTTCATGCAATGCCCATTCCAAGTCTTCTAATGGGACTTTCATGGAGAAGAGTGGTTTCGGATCTATCCGACCGCTAGAAATCAGGGTCATCGCATCTGGCCAATCCTGGCCAACCCCGGCGCAAGATCCGGTGATCTTCTTCTCACCCAGGACGAAGTCAAAAGGTTTAATCTTCATTTCTTCGTCTTCGCCTGTGATGCCAAAGGAAGAAAGTGTCCCGCCACGGCGCAGCATAGCAAAGGCTTGTTCGTATGTTTCAACTTTACCTGCAGCCTCGATCGCATAATCCGCACCGCGACCACCGGTTAATTCCATCACTTTGGCGACGGGATCAGCGACATCATCGGTGTGGAACACATAATCTGCGCCCATATCTTTGGCGATTTGCAGCCTTTTACGATTATGCCCAAACACAATCACCGGCGCACAAGCTCGCAGTACTGCCAAGCGGGCATGCAATACTCCCAGACCGTCACCCAGGATGACGATGCTGCTGCCCAATTTGGCATCCAGGGCTTTGGCAGCATGGACCACGCACGAAACGGGTTCGATGAAGGCACCTTCTTCGAAACTGAGGTTGTCGGGCAGGAGATGTACAAGGGCGGCTGGGGCTTTCACAAATTCAGCAAAGGTCCCATCAGTATGGATTCCGAGTTGGGTAAAGCTGTCACACAAGAGCTTTTCACCCCGCATGCAATAAAAACAGTGACCGCAGCTCATGTTGATGTCTGCTGTGACACGATCGCCTTCTTTGAAACGATCAACGTTTTGACCGACCTTGCTGATCACGCCTGAAAATTCATGCCCAGGGATCATAGGTAACTTATCTGCGGAATACCAGCCATTGTAAATGCTCCAGTCGGTACCGCAAATGCCGGTCAGTTTGACTTTGATCAATACATTAGCATTACAATCTGCAGATACATTAAAAATCATCGCCCGCTACGGTGTGGGTGTGGACCAGGTTGACCTGGGAGCCGCCAGGGATAAAGGCATCATCGTTTCCAATACGCCAGGCGCAAATTCAGCATCAGTTGCTGAATTGGCTGTGGGAATGCTGCTGATGTTAGCCAGGCAGATCCCCGCTGCCACCAGCGCTATTCAAAGCGGTGAGTGGCCTCGACTACCGGGCTTGACTTTAGAAGGAAAAACGGTTGGAATTTTGGGCTTAGGTGCGATTGGTAAACATTTTGCCAAGCGCCTGGTCAATTTTGACTGCCGATTGATTGCCCATGACCCTTATGCCGATGAAGCTTTTGCCAAATTACACAATATTGCATTGGTGCCCTTGGAGGAATTGGTCTCGCAATCGGACTTTATCAGTCTGCATTTGCCAGTTCTGCCTGAGACGCGCGGTATGGTGAATGATACGTTTATCCAGTCCATGAAGAAAGGTTCATTTCTGATCAATACCTCCCGGGGAGAATTGGTTGATGAAGCTGCCCTGGTAAATGGCTTGGCTTCAGGACATCTGCGAGGGGCTGGGCTGGATGCATTTATCAAAGAGCCACCTGATCTTGATAACCCGTTGCTCGCGTTTCCCCAGGTGATCTGTACGCCCCATCTCGTCGTCCAAACCGATGGTGCAACCAATAACATGGGCCGCAAGGCATTGGATGAATGCGTGAGAGTTCTGAGCGGTGAACAACCTCTTTACCAGGTCAATTAATTCATGATGGAGGGAAGCATGCAAGATAAACAGGCTGTTTTACAAAAAATCAAGGAGATTGGTCTGCTGGCGGTGATTCGGGGGCCATCTCAGGATTTGACACTTAGAATCGTGGAAGCACTGGTGGCAGGGGGTGTGATCGGCATTGAGATCACCTACTCCACACCAAATGCAGAGGACGTTGTAGCTGCTCTGAACAATGCCTTTGGGGATGAGATTGTGTTGGGAATGGGAACATTAACCGAACCTGGGCAGGCAGAATCTGCCAAAGCTGCTGGTGCCAATTTTATTGTCAGCCCGATGTGTGAGCCGAATTTGGTAAAGGCGATGGTGGCTTCTGGCCTGGTGACCATGGCTGGTGCCCTGACGCCCACAGAGATCTTCCAGGCTTATCGCTTGGGTTCTGATGTGGTAAAAGTTTTCCCCGGTTCAATTACGGGACCGAAATATATTAAAGATATTCATGGTCCTTTCCCCTATATCGACTTGATGCCTACGGGTGGTGTTTCAAAAGAGAATATCCCGGCCTGGTTTGCTGCCGGGGTGATTGCAGTTGGCGCAGGCAGCGCTTTGTGTCCGAAACACCTGGCTCTGGAAGGGAAATTTGCTGAAATCTCAAAACGGGCAGCCGAATATGTTGAAATTGTCAATCAATCCAAAGCATAAACGCTGAAGAAACACGGGAGGTTCTTATATGGAAATTATCGAGAAAAAACAACCAACCTTTTATTTTATCGGTGTGACGACGAAACAATCCTCGATCATGAAGGTTTTCCCTTTGTGGATGCGGGATTTAGGACGTGAAGATGTGGTGATTGAGGGCTGGGATTGCAAAATCCATGATGAACCCGAAAAGTACCGCGAAGCTGTGGCCCAAATTAAGTTTGACCCGCTCTCGTTGGGCGCATTAGTGACAACCCATAAGATCGATCTGTTAAATGCCGCACGCGATATGTTTGATTACCTGGATCCGTATGCCGAAATAACAGGCGAAATCTCCAGCATCTCAAAGCGGGATGGACGGCTTGAAGGCCATGCCAAAGACCCAATCACCTCTGGATTGAGTCTGGATGCCATCATTGGTGAAGATTATTTTGGCAGGACGGGCGGTGAAGTGCTCTCGTTTGGTGCTGGCGGCTCTGCTATTGCCACCTTTTTACACCTGGCGAACAAACAGGATAAAGCCGACAGACCAGATGTGTTCACCTTTGTCAATCGCTCGCAAGGACGTTTGGACCACGCTCAGGAGATGATTTCAAAGCTGGATACAGATATCAGGGTGAATTACATCCAAAATTCTGATCCGGCTGTCAACAATCAGATTATGGCAAAGCTCCCGCCGAAAAGCATCGTGATCAATGCCACCGGGATGGGCAAGGATACCCCAGGTTCCCCGGTGACTTGGGATGGTTTATTCCCGCAAGATGGGATTGCATGGGAATTCAACTATCGGGGCGAATTGGACTTCTTGCACCAAGCCAGGGCGCAGGTAGACTCACGAAACGTCACAGTTGAGGATGGGTGGCTGTACTTTATCCACGGCTGGACCCAGGTGATCGCCCAGGTGCTGCATTTTGACCTGACGCCTGCTTTGCTGGAGAAGCTTGAGCAAACTGCTGAGACGGTCAGAAGCGGGTCGTAACTGGTATTCAACGCGAGTCAATTCTGATTGAGGAAACCAATGAAACAGGTGAACACAACCTTGGGTTCGATCTCTCTTGACCAGCTGGGCAAAGTTGACATGCATGAGCATGTGATTATTGACTGGTCGAACAATGAGCGCATCCCTCAAGATTTCCACCACACCGATATCGACTTGATTGCATCTGATTTATTGGCTTGGAAGGCGGCCGAAGGTGGGGCAATCATCGACAGCTCACCGATTGGAGCAGGCAGGAATGTTCAGTTGCTGAATGAGGTCAGCCTGGTTTCACAGGTGCCGATCATCGTTGCCACGGGATTTCATAAGCTGAGCTATTATCCACCCAATCACTGGCTGTTTCATGCCTCGACGAATGAACTGGCTGACCTCCTCAACAAAGAATGTACTGAAGGGGTCTTGATGGATGAGGACCAGCCTTTTGATTCAGGCAAGCACATCGTCAAAGCCAATATAATTAAGATTGGTATAGATCGCAGCGGGCTGACGCCCGTTATTCGCAATGTTATTGATGCAGCCGCAGAAGTGATTGGTGGGTGTGGAATCCCCTGTATGATCCACACTGAGCCAGGGGTGCCCTTTGAAGAAGTGATTGGCTATTTCGAACAGCAAAAGATTCACCCCAGTAAAGTCATGATTTGCCATATGGGGAAGAGCCTGAACCCCGAATTGTTTCAAGACCTAGCAGAAAAAGGTTATTTCCTTGAATTTGATGAGATGATTCGCCCAGCACCGCCCTTAGATCTTTTAGTGCAATCGATAAGAAGTTTAGTTGATCATTGTTACGGGGAGAACATCTTGTTTGCAGGCGATCTTGCCAGGCGTTCTTATTGGACTTGTTATGGGGGCGACCCTGGTTTAGCCTATCTGGTTTCTGGCCTGGAAGATAAGTTGATGGCACTCGGATTCACGCCTGAGATGCTAGCGCAGATATGGGTTGAGAATCCCAAGGAATATTTCGTATAGTCTTTGATTAGGTCAGTTAATCATTAATCCCTCCCAATTACAAATCAGTGGGAGGGATTATTTTGATCGATTTCTACACAAGATTGTGTGTGGAGGCAATCCAACACTGTTATCCTGTGTGAGTAATCAGGTGTTTTTACGTTTATGCGTTCTCTTTTGGGTGTTGTGCCATCTGTAGCACCAGCTGTAATATCTTCTCATAGCCTCGGTCGATCATTTCAACGATTTCCCTGGCAACAACTGCCGGGGATTCATCTGTAGAATAGGGGTCAGGGATGTCATAGGATGCGCCATTAGCCACCTCTGAAAGCAGGTAAACCTTGTTTGCAACAGCCGGGAATTCATGGGTGATGCCTTCCTTGTGGTTGTCGTCCATCACCAATACCAGGTCTGCCTGGGACAAGTTTTTTTGTGATATTGGGCGGGATCTATGGAAGGATAAATTGAGATTGTACTTTTCGGCTTGTTTAAGCGCCTCGGTAGTGGCTGTGAGACCAGGCGCCGTCCAGGTGCCGGCACTGGAGACGCTGATGCGGTGGTCATCACCCCGTTTGACAACTTCACGGGCAAACGCTATCGCTGCAATGGGTGAGCGAAAGCGGTTAGCTGTGCAGACGAACAAAATGGATGGCATAGAGCGGCAATTATCCTTGGTTGTGTTTACTCTTAACTTCAAGTTGCCCCGATTGAGTTAGGAGGCAATGATTTGATAGATAAGTATAAATTAAGCAGACATTATTATACAGGATGCGGGTAGCATATGCAACTAATAAAGAAAGAGGGTGTTGGAAAACGGACAATGATTTATCATCATTTGTCAAAATCTATGATTAATTCCATTAACAATGATTATCAACATTATATCAATGCGTAGGGGCAACCCTTCGCGTAGCACTTTTCGAGCCGTGGTTGCCCTGCTCAACTCGAAGAGCGCTTCGCAGAGAGTGCTACGCAAGGCGGACACTGCCCCCTTTCGGGAGGCTAAGGCAGGTCCGCCCCTACGGTAAATATTTTTGTCGAGAAAAATATCATTTTTGACACTTTCAAAGAAAATGACTTCACATATTTGTGAAGCCATTACGACAAACTGGGATTGTGCCTGAATATCGTGCTTTATGGTGCGGGTCTCTCCCTTGGGACAAGCAGCCATTCCCCCTCTGTAATCACATAGTCGGTACTAATGTTATTATAAAAAGCTAAATCCTCAAGTGATACTGAAAGTTGTGGGGCGAGTTCGCGTAAGGGGATGCTCTGCTGTTGGGCTAGATAGGCTTCAAAGGCTGGCAAATTGGTAACATCAATGGAATTTAAAGGAATTATAACCATCCAATCTATCCATAAAGGAGAAATTAAATCATAATTAACAGCCGTGATCGCTTCAATGCTGGTGTTATACTGATCCGCAAAGAACTGGAGAGTCTCACCCTCCGCCACACGGTGGATGATAAATTGGTATTCCTTACCAATCGGTGAATCCAATACAAGGTTTTGGGGTTCATGTGTTGGTGTTGGTGGTTCTTGGGTGGCTGACACCAAAGTCCTCGCCGGTGTTGCTGTAACCTGTGGTAAGGTGGCTTTAACCAATTCCTGAGTTCGTGTCACAGCGGTCTCACTGAAAGTCTGTGAAATGCCGGTTTCTTCAGGTACATCTGTAATAGATGCTGAAGGCAGCCAGTTGCTGATAAATAACAGGCCAAAAATTATGGTTAAGACTATGACACCTAAACCGATGTAGATGAGGAATTCCTTTTTCTTTTTTGCTAGCGTACGAGATCTAAATTGAATGGCTTTGGGCATACGAATGCCGTGGTCGTTTTGATATATAGGGCAGTCAACAAAGGCGGGAGACAGGCAAAAAGATCGTTGATGGTAAAGATCTGGTGTGCTGACAGGGTCCACATGGTGACAGGCGTTCATTTGTGCAGGAAAATCTGAGAAAGTCACCGCATCACCTAAAAGGCCGATATAGGGGCAATTTACAAATCGAGTCCCATTGTTAGGTTCAAATGGGTTAGCTTGTGGAGGTCGATTTTCCATGTGAGCCGGTGGCCAATTTTCTCAAGATGTTTAATGACTCAGCTTTCATCTGTCTGGAAGTATTTGCCATCTTTTTGAGTACCTGGTGCGTAATAGTCATAACCGCCATAGTAATATTCACGGTTGCGGGGGATCCGGTTCATTACCACGCCAATCATGTTTGCGCCAATCCTTTCAAATTCCTCGAGAGGTGTTTGGGCAGCAATAACGCGTGTTTTGCCAGGTCTTAATACGTAAATCACACCATCTGATCTTGTGGCAAGAATTTGTGCATCTGTTACAAGCGCAGGTGGGGTGTCAATAATGATCATGTCAAATTGGGCTTTAAGAGCTGTAAGTATGCTTTTCATTTTCTCGCTGGCTAACAGCTCAGCAGGGTTTGGTGGTAGGCTACCCGAGGTGATGACACTCAAATTTGGTACATCTGAAAAGACCTGAATGACTTCTTCTAAGGTTGATCGGCCCCTGATCAGATGAGAAAGTCCAACACGATTGGAGATGTTTAAATGGTTGTGAACATTTGGTCGGCGCATATCGGCATCCAAAAGCAATACATTCTTGTTACCTTTGGCGAGGATGACTGCAAGATTAGTGGCAACTGTTGTTTTGCCTTCTTCCGCTCCTGAGCTGGTGACAAGCAGAACCTGTAAAGGTTTATCAACACTGTAAAACTCTAAGCTGGTTCGCATGGATCGAAAGGCTTCCGAGATTGGAGAACGCGGTTGGTTGGCTACGAAGACACCTTTATTAACCTCCTTACGCTTAACCAAGCTGTCGTTCATATCTGCCACCAATCCGATGACCGGAAGCCCTAAAACATCTTTGACTTCATCGGGGGTTTTAATGGTGTCATCGAGATATTCAACTAAAAAAGCAACACCTGCCATGGCTAATAAACCCACAGAGCCATAAAGCATCATGGATTGTAATGGCTTAGGTGAGATGGGTGTTTGTGGCGTCCTGGCTGGTTCAACCTGGATGACATTGGGGGCGTTTTGGGCACGAGTCAAGTTGAGCGCTTCCAAACTACTGATGCTGTTTATGTAAATCTGCTGATACAGGTTCAGGTTTGTTTGAAGTTGTGACAGTTCAACAGATGAAGTCGTACTACTGTCCGATGTTCTGCCAAGAACGGTCAGGTTGGTATAAATTTGTTGATATAACCCTAGTACGGGTTCGATTTGATTATAGTTGGCGCGTAACTCAGCCAAACGCGCTCTTTCTTGTTCGTTTTGGGCAATTTGTTCTTCAGTGGCAAAGGTGGGGACAAAGGCCGCGATGCTTGATTCCAGGTTCTTAATTTCGGTATCATACTCAATTAATTGAGATTGTAATTTTTCGATTTCCGCTTCAACCTGCGTTAATTGCTCCTGGACAGACGTCGTTGATATCTCATTGATTTGCGATTGCAGCAGTTCAATTTGTTCCTCGGCTTGATCAACCCTCTCAAGTAAATTTCGTTCTGTGGTCTCGTAACGAATCGATTGTAATTGTTCGTTTACTTCACTTAATACTTTAACCAAAACATTGGCAATCTCCGCAGCTTTGACCGGATCGTGATGGATGACGGTTAATAATACAAATTGCGTTTCACCAATCTGGGTGGCGTTAGCCCTAATTCCAAACGCTGAATACCCCAGTTCTTCAGATGCTTGCTCGAGCAATCTGTCCGTTGAGAGCAATTGTGAGTAGGTGGATATAAGTTGTTGAAAATCAATATATGAGTAATAATCATAATACCCAGTTGAGGCTGCTCTTAAGATGTAAAAACGTGTACTGGCTTGATACATGGGTGTTTCCCGACTGCTGATGTAATATGCTGTTCCACCAGCGAGAACTGAACCCAAAACAAGTAGCCAGACCCAACGCTTAAATATCCGAATAATGTTCTTTAGATCCATTAAAAAATCTCCAAAAATTGAGGAAAAAGAAAGACCACTGAGATCAATTTTGTGTTAATTGTCGAGCATACCATCATTGTTGAATCGCTAACCGTATTCTAAAATATATCCGGAGACTAAGGATACCACAAACTGAATTTGATTTCTCATATAAATTAATTATTCATTACCGGACAAAGGTGACAATGATGAATGTCATTGTTACGATTTTTTTACTTAAGATTGTGCTTAACAAGCAAATTATATGACACCTAATTAAAGTTGGCTTGAGAGCAATTCACGGTAAAAACCGTGTACTGCCAACTGGTTTATTCTGTTAGCGATGATTACATCAATTAAAAAAAGCAATTCACCCGTTATTGTGGAAAATCCAGTGAGATAGCGATCATGATCAGCAGTTTATTCATCAGAACCGTTCGTTAATGGACACACACCAAGGGTAATTTGTGTTTCTTTGGATCATTACTTGAAACAGGTTTATCTGAAACATCAATCCAATATGCACCGATGCTGCAATAAATCGAATAATAAAAAATCGATTAGTTGATATCACTCTACAATGAATTTTGCAAAGCTACTGCCCTGGCATGAGCGACCTGGCAAAAATAAGGCACCAAGGCATCCATCTCACCTGTTTCCAGGTGGGCGTGGGCAGGGCACCATAAACATAGATTAATGATAGGACAATCACGGCATTTATTCAGGAATTCAGGATTGCTGGATTGCTGATCTCGAACGCGCGGCACCAAATTTATCCAAGCATCTGCTAGACTGCCTTTGCGCAGGTCATATACCGTGTCTGGATGCCATAGATCAGCACATAAGCGAAAGATGCCATTATAGCTGACGGTAAAACTGCCATTTCCCGCGCCACAGTGAAACATATGATTGCACTGGTGGTGACCAGGATCTGAAAAAATCAAGCTATCACAATTGTTTTTCAAAGCAGCGGATCGTTCAGCATCAGCCATCTCAATGGCAACGATTTCTTCTGGTGACAGCCGTTCGTCCATGATTTCTACGTTTCGAACAGGATCTTGATCATAGCGCAGGTGCAATAAAGGGTCAAAACGGAAGGATTCACTGCTGTGCTCGCGACAAAATTCTGCGATTTGTGGCAATTCATGTACATTCGAGCGTAATGCCATGGCCTTGAGCTTGATCTTAATCCCCGTTTCCAGTAAGAGATCTAGACCTCGGCGAAAGGCAGCGTAAGATCCGGGTTTCCGTGTGACTCTGTCATAAGTCGTCTCACTGACCCCATAAACAGACACTTCGATGTCACGGGGCGGATAGCGTTTGAAGAGGGCGATATGCTCCTCGCTGACCAGGCAAGCGTTGGTAAAGATTGAGACCAGCAAACCTTTTCGTTTGAGGGAGAGGTAGATATCAACAAAATCTGACCGCAGCAAGGGCTCACCACCGGTGATCAGGCACCATAAGGCACCCAACTCAACTGCCTGGTCAGCAACATCGCTAATTTCAGCGAGGCTGAGTTCCTTCTGGCTGGCTTGCATGTTCCCTGCAGGTAGATTGATATAGCAATGCCTGCAATTATTGTTGCAGCGTGCAGTGATCTCCAGATAGAAATCTAAAGGGACACGCTGATTGGCAATTTTTTGCCATAAAGCAAAATCTTTTATTCGGTTGCGAGCAACAAATGATGTCATGTTCTGTGTTCCCTGCGTGAAAAAGGTCTGCGTATGTGTGCGATGCACACTCGCAGTGGTGTTAGTAACTTTACCCGCGAAAGCCAAGCGATCAAGACCCTTTCAGGGCCAAGCCCTAACCAGATACGCCGATTGTTTCGCTCGTTACGGATAACAGAACCGAGGATATTGTGTAATGGGATGATGCCATCGGGAAATTCCGGGATATCATCGCCATGGATCAGCACATGGTCGCCGTACCTGGCAACGATCCGGTGGACAACCAGATTGCCGGACTCTGGGCGGATGAAAGCCACCACTTCACCAACGCTTGGCTTGCGATTATTTAATGGGGCAATGGTGATTACGTCTCCATCCTGGATGAATGGCGACATGCTCCAACCCCTTGCCTTGAAACGAAACAGTTTACCTTTGGATAGGACTGTTTGCAACAGATCTAATAAGGCTTCACCGGATAGCGGGAATTCATCAACATGGGTGGTGAAAAGCTGTGGGGATTCAAAGCCCTGCAATCTCGACCACCATTTTGCGTTTGGCTAATTCTGCGACCAATCCGAGCACGTCCTGTTCAATCTCATCTCTTTCGGCTGTGTAGGCTTCCATCAGGTGTGTGATGATCGTCTCTAAGCTGTTTTGGCCATCGATCTGTTTCCAGATGGCCTTACCGGTCTCATTAAGCGTAAACAACTCATCTTCTAAGTCACCGATTCCGGCTACCAGTGGAATAATGATCAATTCACCCTCAATCTCACGGGCGACAACATCCTCAGAAATTGTAAAAACGGTATCGTTGTGAATGTTTTCCATTATGTTTTTCCTTTGCTAATAGATGTTTGTGTATCGGTTTTTATTGCAACCGCAGCACCCCTGATGGATGATTCGTCGAATTTGATGTGAGCGATATCCAGACCACCCTCTTCTAATTCTGTGCGAACTTCATCTTCTGAACGAAATACATGCACAAATTCGACATTTAGCCATAATTTGTCACCATCTTCGTACGTTCGGTTGCCAATGGGACTGGCCGCGATTAATTGGCGCAGACGCTCTGCTTTGCTACGATTTTCTTGCCCCGCCCAAATTTGAAATTGGCAGACAAATTCCCCGCCAGGTTTCAATGCGGAACGGATCCGCTGGACCATTTGCACCCGCCTGGCTCTTGTGGGGATGCAAGAATACATAGATTTGGAGATCCAAACCACATCAAAGACAGCCTCAGGAACATCCAGCTTTGAGATCTCTTGTACAAATCCATCGATTTCTACACCACGACGGGTGGCATTTTCTTTGGCGCGGTCAACCATGGCTGGAATATAATCTACACCTGTGACCTGAAATCCCATTTCAGCCATTGGAATAGCTTCACGGCCACCGCCAACACCCAATAAGAGAAGGTTTCCTTTTTGGGTTGTTAACGTTTTCAACAGGTCATGTTCCTCTGCATTCAGACCAGCGTTAACCAGCGCATCTTCTGACCAACTTTCAACATCGCCTGGTTTGGCATAGCTCTGTCGGCTGAACACGACCAGGTCATCAGGTTTCATGATGACGATCGGCAGCGTTTGAATGAATTCCCCCAAGCCCAATAAGAATCGTGAAACGCGGATGCGCATCCTCATGGTTTGACACCCGATAAATCAGCTTGAGATATTTCTGTTGATGCTTGCATTTCCATCTTGTGAACGAAGGTTTGGATGCGTTTCTGCCAGTCGTTGACTTCCCAAGCCATTTCACCTTCTTCAATTAAACCCAGGTAACGCCCCTGCAGGTGAGCAATTTGACAGAGATATTCTACGGGTGTATCCAGGGTTCCATATTCAGCCCAGGATTTCGCAGGGCATTGCTCACACAGTCCTTTGAGAAAACAACGTGCACAGCGCTGTAAATAAGCCGGGTTGCTGGCCTTTTTCTGGCGAAAGTTTGGAAAGGTTTCTGTCAATGCTTCTTTCAGCGTACCATTGGATAAATCATAAACCATATCTGGATGGCGCAACAACATACACATCTGGTATTGCCCATAGGCATCGACACATCCGTTATGGCCAGCTCCGCAATTGAATAGTTCATCACCTTGCGGGTATAAGAATTTTTCACTGAACTGGGTCATTGCGCGGCAGTAATCTGCTTCATGACGTGTTAGCAAGGCCAGGCTATCCTCAGGTTTCAGGCGCAAACGCTCGATGATGCGATTCTTAGCGGGGTTATCACGGCGGGTGCGAAAATCAAGGAGGAGGGAATAGGATGGTTTCATGTTTCCTGGAAGTGTCCTTATCCAGGATTCGTATTCGTCTCTTTCATGTTGGTTAGGTGGAAGCAACACAGATTTAAGGCCGAAAGGGATCTGCCTTTCCAACAATAAGTTTAAACCACGGCGAAATTCAGCAAACGCACCTGGTGCATAGGCTATGGCGTCATAAGAATCGGCATGCATGCCATAGACACTGACCTCGATCTCCATCAAAGGCGGGAACCTAGCGAACAGGTCCGCCAGTTCAGGCGTCATCAACCGGGCGTTTGTAAACAAAACAACCTTCATCCCCAACCGGCGGGTGTAGAGATACAGCTCAGCAAAATCATCCCTGAGCAGGGGTTCACCGCCGGTGAAACGCACAGACAGCGCCCCCAGGTCAGCCGCCTGCGTGAGGATTGCTTTCCACTGGTCTGTTCCCAGTTCGCGGCCTTGGGCGTTTGTGTCTCTTTCGGGGAGATTGATATAACAATGCATGCAGGCATTGTTGCAACGCTCGGTTAACTCAATATCCAAATGGCTCAACAGGGGTTGTTTCGATTTGAACAAGCTCGAACCCTGGGCATTTTTTTTGAGGACAAAACCTTGATCGCTCATTATAGATAATTATTTTGTTTCATAAAAGGAACACCGGTGAACTCGTACACTTTTAAACGAATGCTAGATTTCCTCATATAGTTCCTTGAGCACATCTAAGACTTGTCCGCTTAGATCGAACTTGAGTCGATAAATCGGGACTTGTGCTGCAATGGTACCCGCTAATGTGAGGGTTTTATCCCACCATTCTTCCGTGATCAGTGCTTTGACAACATGGGAGAGCAATTTCCCGAGCTTTTCTTGCATGTTATCAATCGGTATCAGCTGGTTGGTCTTGGCCTGCTCCAGGAACAGGATGGCTCGCAGGGGGGCACTGGCTGGCGAAACATTCGGCAGTTCACCATGGCTCCAGGTGCCATGGATGCGGAAACCTTCTGGCCAGCTGCGGACGATAATGCGGTCATCACATAAAATTTCACCCTGGTCTCTGAGCATTTTAAGCATGGTTGATTTGCCAGCTTCTGAATGACCGACAAACAACAACCCCTGGCCCGCCATGATCATACCTGAAGCATGTATAAAACATCCTTGGCGGTCTGCTAAGACTGGAGCCAGCAGGATCTGATCAGATGTGAATGTCGTCAGGGAGGGCAACCCGCCTTGTTGATAGATGTGATGATCTCGGTAAATCGTGATCTGGGTGTGGTCACGGCTGACGATGGCCAGTGTTTTGGGGTCACTGTGATCATCGTCTGTGGTGATGACCCGATAAACGTATGAATCACGGCCTTGATAGATAGCCCAGGGTGGCCTGCGAAAGACCTCCTGACCGAGTCGAAGATCAGAGAGCGTAGGAACACCTGAGGCAAGTTTAATAGAAATCGTATCCTCGCCCGGTGCATCTTTTCGGAAGGCTTCAAATTTCGGTTTGAAGGTGTCCTCAAGCATAGGGAAATCTGATGCAATTTGGATGGTGATGCCCCCGATGTGATAATAGCGAAGGTTGGTCAATTTCCAATTCTCCTTGAAGCGCCTGGTCTCCTGTGCGACCTGGCAGAGATAATCCACTTTGGCGGAATAGCGCCCATGCTCGAGGTAGCCATACACCGGGCACCACAGGCAGTCCGATTGCAGATCACAAGTAGCGCAGTTCTCCCGATACTCCTGTCCGCCGCGCACAAGTTTGGCAAGGGAGGGGATGAACTCATCCCAGGCCTGTTGAAATGAGCCCTGGCGCAGGTCATAGCGCAACGCTGGATCTTTAATATAATAACAGAAGGACATGCCGCCATAGGGGTCAATGTGGAAATCACGGCGTTCGGAGATGCAAGCGGCAAACAAATATTCATTGTCCGTGAGCGTGCCACACCCAGCTGAAATTCGAACAGATTGATCGTTATGCGATTCGTTTAGTGCTGCACTTGCAGGATTCGGCATGTTGATCTGCAACACATCCTTTGGCTCCAACCTCTGGTTAATAATTCCTTGGTTGCAGGCTGCTGAGCCATCCGCTGAGAGCCAGAGCCAGGGCGCACCAATGCGGATGTTTTCGCTTATCGTTTGGGCTAATTGAACCATCTGGTCGTATTGGTGAATGTTGTCGCGCATCGGCACAATCTGCACCGTGAAATTGACACCGGCTTCCTTGAGGTAAGCAAAGCCCCGCATGGCAGCCTCATAAGATCCCGGCGTGCGGGTTACATGATCGTGCACAGCGGGTGTTGCGCCATAGAGTGCGACCATGGTATTGCCATTGCGCCTCAGCAAGTGAGCAATCTCTGGCGTGATCAGGGTGCCATTGGTATTTAGCTTATAGGAAACGGTTTTTTGGGTGATGTAATCGAAAATATCTACAAAATCTGGCCGCAGCATCGGCTCCCCGCCTGAGATGGCCCAGGTTTGGCAGCCCATTGCCCGGGCCTGGTCGACAATGTCTCGAATCTCAGCAAAACTTAACTCTCTCGCTGCTAAGCTTGACTGGGAGGACTCCCACAGCCAGCAATGGCGGCAATGATTATTGCAGCGGTAGGTCAGGTCTAGTCGCCCATCCAGAGGAAGCCTTGGGAAGTATTTCCGTGTAGATACGTTTTTCATAAATCCTGGCAGGGAACCATTTTGTTAATTAAAACTTTACCAATAAGAATCGATTCACTTAGACACCGAAAATTAACGATAATTCAAACTAATCAGTGTAATCTAAGTGAATCTAAGCTGTATATGTCATGTTTACCAATATTTAAAATTAAATATATCTTCTCCTACAGATAAATGGAAATGATAAACCAATGTTTTAGAAAAAACTAGGTCGCGTTAACTGCCCTGGACTGGCAATTTGTACAACTGTCATAATCCGGTCCACCCGCGCAAGTATCTTGGTATACCAAATCTGTCGGGCCTGTTTGAGGTCGATTTGGGTTCATCGTCTTGCAGTGGGTAAGCACACTCTCTTCAGGCTCGCCCTTTGCCATGATGATCAATTGTGGTTTTTCCCACGGTTGGGTTTTCTCATCCATAATGCATCT
Organism: Candidatus Brevefilum sp.; assembly: GCA_019428905.1. GTDB lineage: Bacteria > Chloroflexota > Anaerolineae > Anaerolineales > Anaerolineaceae > Brevifilum. Next base: position 14,182 of record JAHYJN010000003.1, on the reverse strand, counting down.
CCTGTGTGTGATTGAATCCTTTGATTATCGTAAATGATTTACTTGATTTCGTCAAGTCCATCAGTCACTTTTGCCGACTCAATTAGAATATCAAATATTTAATAGTAAATTATGAGAGAGTGTTGAAAAATGGATAATGATCAATCAATATTTGTTAAAGTCCATAAATAATTTCATCATAATACTTTTATCATCAATATTATACCGATGCATAGGGGCAACCCTTCGCCTAGCACTCTCTGCGAAGGCTCATCGAGTCGTAACTGTGGTCTGTGCCCGCCAGGGTATTGCCCAGCTCAAAGAATGCTACGCGAGGCGGACAAGGAGGTCCGCCCCCACGATTAAATTTGTATTGAGAAAAATATCATTTACAACACCCTCATATAATTCTTCTGATTTCACTATGGGAATGATGAGGTTTTCCAATTCAAATTCCGCATTTCTTGATGGACAACTGTTTAATAGCTCGGAAAGGCATGTTGCATTCGATCATTATTATTCCTGTCTTCCGATTGAAGATTTGATCCGGTGGATTGTTTCTCTCAGGAGTCCTTTTTGACGGTATTATTTAATAAATCTTATTCGTTGTTGTGATTGCCTGCTGTCATCCATCCTCTTAAGCTCGCAATCGCATGTTCATTTTCAACACCAGCCATCATACGCTGGTCTTTCTTTAGTAAACGCCTGGCTGCAATGCCATATTGTTTGTTCAGGTCGAGAAAACGCTTGATGTAACCGCCAATAATGTGGATGGAGTTCGGCGGGACGTTATATATCCGGGCCAACGTTCGCCTAGGAAGGAAGATCCGGCTCAAGATCAACTTGATTCGGTTAAAGAGTCCTCTTTCTGTTGATAAGGCGGCCAGGTCAGGGGTCATAATAACCCCACGCCTTGACCGCTCCAACAGTTGTGCCCTTGCACCTGCCAGGACCCATCCCTGCGGCTGCCGGCTAGCTAACAAGCTTGGTGGGATCTTTGCATCCAAGAGCTCCTGTGCCAGGGCCAGCGTTAACCACAGCACTCGCTCTGTTCCCCACCTGTGTGCTATTTCTTCCAAAGTCCGCCAATCAATTTGGCTATTGTATATACGTAAAACCTCAGCAATGTCGTAAAGACCGCGCAAGCCCAAAGTCAAGTAATGTTGATAGGTGAGGTGGATACAAAGGTGCAGGATCAGATCTTCTGGGGAGAGTGCCAATGCATCCACGCCCGCGATTTTCGCAGGTTGGGCGCGCTGCCAAATCCCATCCGTCTCAATGCTGAAGGGTTCGTTTTCTTCCAGCAGCGTCCAATGCAGCTCTAGAAAGGGACCTTCCCCTTTGACGAAAGGGGGCACATGTTTAATATCGATATTTTTATCCAGAATATCAAAAAAGGTTGTCGGGTGGAATCCCAATTTTTCGATGATCGCCAGCGCTTCTGTGATATCGCTTTTTTCGACCATCAGGTCTAGGTCAGACATCGATCGCAAAGCGACATTTGGATAAATATTTTCCAGCAGGAAAACGCCTTTAAGGCCGATAGCCGGCAGGCCAGCTTCTGAAAAAGCCTGCAGAATGCGGCCTGTTTCGTGTAAGAAATATGTATTGCGGGCTGCATTGGTTAAAAAAGCCCGACGCATGCGGTCAGTTATCTCCGGTGGAATAGCAAGCTCTTGCTTGCATTCCCTCAGCTGTTGATAGAGGATGGGTGTCAGGTTGTGTTGATCCGCCAGATAGAGCAAAGCTTTCCAATCCTCAAGTGTGAACTGTAGCAGGTCTGTTTGCATTTCAACAGGAATGGAATGCGCTGTAAGCGCCTGGCACAGGAGCAGGGTGAGATCGGGTGCGGTCATGTAAGGTTAACCAATCGAGTGTTGAGACTTTACGAATGAAAGATTAATGGCAGGTGTGTTGATAATTCTTTACATTGAGCTAATCATTGACTGCCCGTTTCCGGGCAGCCAAGTATTTTCAGGACAAGGAGAATTTTACTTCAGGATCAGCGGTAGGAAGATATTGAACCCGCTTCCAATTGTTATTGTAAATACGCCATTTATGAAACTAAGGTCGTAATTACTTCCAGCTGATAATGAACCCTTTCGTATAGGATATGTACCTATGCTTTCTCCTGGGTCACGTTCAAGCGGACCGGATAAGACATCACCAAGAACCAGCTCTCCATCCGTGATTTGGTAGGTTAATTCTGGATCGGGATCACCAACGAATTTCGTCCGGTTATCGGCTGTGACGGTGATTGGCCGGGGTGTAATGCTGAAGTAAGCAGACACAAGGTCAATCGTGTAAGCGTCTCCTGCTGAAAGGGTGTTTAGTGTGTAAGTGTATAAGCCGACATCTTCACCTGCGATCCTGGACAGCGCACCGGTGAAATTCATCTGTGGGTCATCAGGAGTATAGGTAAAAGTGAATTCTGTAGGGTCCTCATCGCCATAAACTTTAGAATGGGCGTCGACAGTCACCACGATGATGGGTTTATGGGTAATCGTGAGGGTGCCTGGAATAAAGTCCAGTAAATAATTTACACTCAATGAGAGTGTGCCTTGTAGAATGTCGTAAAAACCGACAGCTTCGCCCTCTTCACGGGTTAAACTGCCGGAAAATTGATCCGTGGAGACCAGCTCTCCATCCGTGATTTGGTAAGTAAATGATGGATCAGGTTCACCGGCTGGTTTCGTCTTGTTATCGGCGGTGACGGTGATTGGTCTCGGATGGATGATTAAGTTGCCATTTGCAGAGCCCTGGTGGTTGGGGTCAACCACCGTGGCGACGACGGGATAGCTGCCGGCATTGGTTGGGGTCGTTGTGCTTTCGTCATAGGTGACCGTGACGCTTAGCCCGGAAGGGGAGGTGGTGACTGAAGCGGTTTTCGGGTTGCCATCATAGGTGTGGTTTAGGCTTCCCAGGGACACAGTAGCGGTGGCTTTGGCGATCACCAGGGTGTCACTTGCTGAACCCTGGTAGTTGGGTTCGACGACCGTGGCGACGACAGCATAGCTGCCGGCATTTGTGGGGACTGTTGTGCTGCCATTATAAGTGACCGTGACACTTAATCCTTCTGGGGTTGTAATAACCGTCACTGGTTTGGGTTGGCCATCATAGGTTTGGATCAATTTGCTTAATTGAACATCAGCGATTAGTTTTGAGGTCACTGTGAATGTGGCCGTGTCCTCGTCCCACAAACCGCCGGGGTCCGTTGCCCGGAAGGTGATATTTTCTGAACCAGTCCAGTCAGGATTGGGGACGGTGATGGTTGCGACCCGGTTTGTGTCAATGGATACGGCCAACTCGGTAATACCGCTGTAAGTCCAAGTCATTTGATCGGCGGTGTTGTCTGGGTCTGAGACATAGCTATCCAGGTTAATGGTGGCAAAGCTCTGACCTTTGTAGATCGTCTGGTCAGGGATGACAGAGACGACGGGGGGTTGATTTGTTGGTATGACAGTGATGGTAAATTCATCATCAGTATACAAACCACCAGAATCAGTCGTGCGCACATTGATTGTGTAGGTAGATTGAGACGCATAATAAAAGACCATTTTGGTCAGGAGTCGGTTACCCATAATGGTAAAAGCGCTATTGTCAGGGTAATTATCTGGGTCAATTAGGCTGTAGGTATGATCATCATAAAGATCCTCATCGCGTGTACTGAATAAACCCACCTCCGTGCCCACAGGTTCTTTTTCAAGTACCGTGCTGTTTGAAAGCTCGCTGAAATATGGCGGTTCGTTGACATCCAGGATGGATATCGTGAAGGATTTTTCAAAATACAAACCACCAGAGTCGGTAGAGCGCACGCGGATGTAGTGCTCCTGTCTGGCCTCATAATTAAAAGTGTAAAGCGTTCGCAACCGGTCGCCAGAAATATTGTAGAAGTGATTATGCGTGTCGCCAATGCCTGGCACCAAACTATAAAAAAAGGTGTCCCCAATGTCAGGATCTTCGGTGGAGAAGATGCCAACGACGGTATAGGATGGCATATTTTCTGCCACATTATCGTTTGAGAGAAAGATATCCGTCGGTGAACTGTTTTCCCCATTTACCGTAATGCGTACTTGAGTTGTGTTGGATACAACGCCACCAGCCGAGATTTGATAGAAAAACTGGTCGACACCAGAAAAACCGGGCTCTGGATTGTAGGTGAAACCGCCATTTGCTGCTAAGGCTACAGTACCATTAGATGCATTCTGGACAAGACTTACACTCCAGTCAGCGTCAGTCGGGTTAATATCATTTGTCAGTACTCCCGGGGCAATAACTGATAGGTTCATATTCTCTGTTGTCTCATAGGAGTCAGGGATGCCAGTCAGGATACGGCGCACGCGCAGTGCTGGGTCGCCAAACAAATGGTAAGTATCTAATAGGTCCTGGGCAGAACCACTTGCCCAAAGATGGAGTTTGCCGCTGATGATAGGTTCACCCAGGGTGAGTGAGCCGCGTTGAAAGAACGACCACAAGAAACCGTGATTCAAGAAACTATGCCCGGTTGCCACGCCAACGCCACTTGGCGACCAGTTAGCAATGGAACCTTTATCGGCCGCACGTGTCATAGCGACGGCAAAGGCGGGTTCAGGGTCGGGATTGTGGAAAAAGCCCTCCAGGCAAGTCATTGCCAATACGACTGGCAGTTGTGTGCTGTTGTTAAGTGAAATTAAATCGGCTGTGGAGAAAATGTTTTGTTCAGACCAAAATGTGTCACCCGCGTGTCCAAAGTAATTGACAAACAGGGAACCGGTATTGATTGCATCGATAATGGCTTGTTTGGTCAGTACAGGGGTTGTTGTGGGTGAAAGACCAAAATAAGCCCGCGACAAAGTGTAATGATCAGGCAAGTAGCGGGTTATGATGTTGTCCGAAATGGTCGGAAAGTCCCCGGCACTGTCTGCTTTATCGGCTACTGCCAGGAACCTGGCGTTCCAATCTGCGGGACTAGCAGTCTCGTAATTTATAATCTTATTTACCATGATATCTGCTTCAGCAGCGCTATTAACAGGCAGCCGACCTAACATCATATCGGGCATGCGGTTAGCGCCATCCAGGGTTACATAGCGGTTATCAGCTGCTGTTTCTCCTAGTTTTGGGTCGGCCATTGCCAGGTAGGGTGGGATGTAACTTGTGCGCCCATAATTTAAATAATCTTTGGGGTCGTAATGGCCATCCCCAACGAGTAGTACATAAGAGGGTGCTGGTGGTTGCCAGTTATCATAGGTATAAGCAAGAAAATCATGAATAGCGCTCGCATCAGCCACACCAAAAGAGAAGAAATCATACACATCTTGGATGTCCACCAATACTGTGTGTAAACCTTGGGAAGCTCGGAATGCCCGCAATGCCTCAGCTTGAGAAAGAAAAGCTGAATGGGAGATGATGATATAATCCGCACCTTGTGTCTTGTCGTAGAGATTCGCAGCGTTGTTGCCTGCTTGAATGGACAGGACTGACTTAAATGCTGTTTGCCCTACAACCTGATAATTTTTTCTAGCACTGATCGTGTCTTTAAATGTCAGGGAAAACGGTGACGATGCGCTAATTTGAGCGCCATCAACAATCACAGGTGCAATTGGATTGGTGACATCATAAACACTAATCTGGTTGGTTGAAAAACCGTTCACAACGTATTGCCATGTTCCAGAGTCATACTTAAATGAAAACAGATTGTTTTGGGCGAAGAATTGGTTGTTATAAGTTAGATTGATCCAATCGACAAGAATGGTATCCTCGGCTGCCCCTGTATCATTCGGTAGGGTTAGCCTGAGGGTGTTGTTTCCAGTGTTGAGTATCCCACCTGGAATATCTAGAGTGAGCATCTTCCATGTGCGACCATCCCATTTTGTTTCACCGAGAAGTTGCCCATTAAGATGCACGATGACGTGATGGTCTGGTTGGATAGCAGCATAAGATGTGTACCCAATCATAGCAACCGTGATACTTCCGGGTAAGTCCAACACTGGTGTGGGCAAAGTGAAATGATGTTCCCAACTTGATGGTGATCCAGCAGATTGAGATGCGATTAACTGCCAGTAAAAACGCTCAAGGTCATCTGAGCCAGGCATTAGTGACCAATGGGATTTGTTTTCTTCAAAATGAATATCAGCCTGATAGTGGCTGGGTGTGTCGGCGCCAGTGGGGGTGCCGGCCCTCGAGGTCATTCGCAAACCGGGTGAGGACCCAACAGTCAACCAGTAAACATTGTCTTTCGTGTACTTGTTATTAATTGATTCACCAAAAAAAACAATCCTGTCACCGCTATTGAATACACCACCTGCTCCACCCCTGATCTCAATGGGAATTTCTACCCCTTGATAGTACATTTTGAAATTTGCCGGGTCAGGAGAACCAACCAATATACCAGCTGCCAACAATTCATCATATGTGATGTGGTGTATCCCTTGTTCCCGAACGACAACACGCCAGGATGGTGACGGGGGGATCCATTCCTGTGCGCTAAAATTTGAAATTCTCGCATCAAAAGAATCAGGACTTGTTGTTGTGCTGGGGAGAGCGCTTTCTTTTTGCCGCCACTGACGAGCCTCCTCATAATTAACTAACATTTCCTGAAAAAGGCTTTCGTAAACATAAGAATCAGATGATGGTTGTGATCGTAGCAAAAAAGCATCGTCACTGAAACTGATGAATACTTCAAGGTTTTTGTAAATGATCAGAAGGTTGCTTGACGGTTCATATTGGATTGGAAAAACAGCGACGCTAATGATCCGTTGACCACGTAGGATGCCGTCATTGATAATTTTCGCCAATTCACCAGGATAAACGTTGCCACCCAGATAAACCTGCGGCTCCTTTTCCACCACATTTGTGAATTCAGGCATGAGGCTATCCTGGTTTTCTAATCGATTTAGAGGCCAATTGGTGATTAAATCTGGGGTGGGAAATACTGGTGCCAAAAGGTTGTATTGACGGACTTCCCCTGATCTGACCTCGAGGGAGATTTCCACATCAAATGGAACACCAAATAATTTGGTGGTGTAGGGCAATTCTGGATAACCTGGCTGGCTCGTCTTCTCCCATTCTGGAAGGTCAACGCTGATATATTTGGTATCGGCATAGGTGACGGTGTTAAGCTCAACCTGGTCCCAAGGTAATTGCACAGTAAATTGATTGCTGTTATCCAATGTAAATGAAAGTGCAGGATTAACAGGTGTGCTGTATGCATTTGTGAAAGGAAGAAAACCGATAACTAAAAGGAAAACAAGGATAATTATAAGTGGTTTTTCAAATTTTATGCTCATTGGTGGAAATCTCCAGTCTTTTGTAATACAAAAGAAAGATTAGGTGTTACCAGGCCTAATGGGTCATGTTTATGTAGCTTGTGTGTTTAAAATAATGGATAAGATGTCGGTTCCAAGGCAGTATGCTAATGAGTAAAAGGGTACATGTTCCGACAATTTAGCTAGCTGATCTAGGATGAGGGGTATGCGATCGGCTCGGTAAAATGGGATAAATGCAGTCTGTAACAGGCGTTGGACACCAGCAATAGCACTAATTTTCAATGTTACTTGCCTTTGATTTCGATCTAAAAAGAATAATCTTTCCAGTGGGACAGAAACTGGATCACACATTTCAGGACGTTCATGCCATGGTGTCCCATAAATCCAAAATCGATCATGAATAAAACGTAATACTACCTGATCTTCACCCAACACGATTCCAGAATTTTGACTGAGGACATGTTTCATCAACGTTGATTTTCCAGCCCCTGAGGGACCAATAAATGCAAACCCTTTTCCATTAACCGCGATCCCTGCAGCATGCAAAATCAGGTCACCAAATTGTGCCAGCCAGTTTGCATACAAAACAATTCCCATAGACTGCAACGGGTAAATATCTTTGACCCCATTCTTTAAAAATCGACCTTCAATCGTTCCTGACGAAAAATTGGGGTTGATGTTCAGTAAAAATGGTAAGGATTCGCGTTCTGCGAAAATGGTTAAATCCCCACCGGGGCTACAATAAACAGAAAAGAAGGAGTTTTGGGAGATAAGATGATCTTTTGGTAAAAGTGAAAGCGTTGTTACATTGTCAACTTTGATGAGCAATGATTCGGATACAGCCGAAGTATGGGAAACTTCGGCTGTATGGTCAACTAGAAAGGGGTAGTGACATGAGTCAGGTAATTTTAAATGGATCTCCGTATTCCTGGCATCCAGAGTCAGTACCAGATCTGCAACAGAAATGTTGAGGCGTTGCTTTGTCACATTAACAGACATCAGCAAATTATGTGCAAATACCGGTAAAAAATCACCTCATACAAAAAGTGGAACCGTGACTGATCCAGAGCTTGGATTATCCTTCGGTCGAAGGTAAAGGTCCGCCTGGCCCAGAATAACAGCCTGGGTTCAAAGCACAAGTACTAAAGCTATCCTTTGGTCGTAATGTTGTCGGACTGGTGTGACAAACTGATAGGATGGCATTATTGATGGACAACTGCACCTTGTTTACTTTTGGTGCCTTATATAATTTCTTGGTTTTCATACCTCATCTCCTCGTAATAAAGAATGGATGATGAAAATTGTTCTGCTCGCAGTTTACCAAGCTTGCAGATGAATTCTGCTGGCGTTTCATCATCGCCATGTACCGCCTGAGACCAGCCAGGGCATTGGGCACAAAGTGCACCGGCCAAACAAGTCTCGCAGGGTGTATTTAATGTCCGCTTCTCATGGCGCAGGTCAGCCAAGCGGTCCCAAGCCTCTTCAAAGCGAATTTTTGTTAAATCATAAGCCGGCTTACGGGCCATCGTACAAATACTCATTTTACCATGACTATCAACATGAAAGGAACGTAACCCTGCACCACAGGTGTAAATATACTCTTTACGTACCATTTGACCTTTAAAGACTTGTGCTTGTTCCCGCCATTCTTCAGCTCGATTTGGATATTCTAAGTCCATTTCTAGCAGTTCTTCCGGTGAAAGTTGGTATTCATACGGACTTTGATCGCCATCCAGGCGAGGCCAAATGATCCCGTCATAGCGGAAAGGTGCGTCATAGCTTTTAGCTAAGTCAATCAAAGCTGGCAGTTCGTGCCTGTTTGTCTTTAAAATAATAGACTTTAATGAAAGTCGAATTCCTCTTTCAGTCAGCAGGTCTAACCCATTTAATAACCGTTTGAAAGAACCAGGGAGCCGAGTGACAGCTTCATAAGTCTCTTCCGAGGCACCGTACAGGGTCACATCCACTGAATGAGGCCTTGACTCGGCTAGCATATCTGCAATTTTCGGTGTAATCAGGGTTGCGTTGGTCAGTAAATCGATGATAAAACCCCGACGTCTGGCGTGGATGTAAACTTCACTAAAATCCGGTCGCAAGAGGGGATCACCACCAGTGAGCACTAAGAACAAACAGCCGGCATCAGCGATGGTGTCAAGTATTTGTTTCACCTGGTCGGTTTTTAATTCTTTGGCGTGGGCGATTTTCGATCCTGATGGTTGGTTAATGTAGCAATGAACGCAATTTAGATTGCAGCGTTCCGTCAGATCCATGGTAGCCGAGATTGGGTAACGCTCGTTCTGATGAAGCGGCGCTAAAAGTGTATCGCTCCAGGCATCCAGGTTAATCTCAGGGCAGCTCATGTTCTTTATGCCTCTACTCGTGTAACAGCGCCGATGGCTTCCATCTCATCCAGGAAATGGATTAGGTCCTCGCTGACCTTACTCGGGTCAGCATCAAAAGCATCAAGGATGTTCCCCTCAAGCTTGGACATTTCTAATGGCGTGGCCAGGCACTCCCAAATAAATGCCCCCAGCTCATTAAGAGAGTAAATGGCATCCATGTCGGCTACATCCTGGTAAACAGGCACCAAGATTGTCTCCTCGACGATCTTGCGGAAGATGAAATCCGGATTGCGAACAAAGTGTAAATCTTGATTATCCAAACGGTAACTCCTATGAAAAAAAGCGGCCAAAGCAAGGTAGACGTTTTAAGGCTACACCAGCTGTGCGTGTGACCCAAAATCGAGTAAAACCCAAACGCAGGCGCCAAACTGCAATCTGGTCAAGAAATCGGATATGTAACGTAACCATTTGGATACGACGCCCATCTCTTTCAATCTCAACCAACCTGCCAAAGATTTGATCGGAGTTAAACCAGCCATCAGGTGTTGACGCTTGATCACCCTGGACTAGAAACCTATCCCCATCAGACTGTCGTGCATGTCGGATGATACGGTGTACAACCACATGGCTTGGGCTCAGACTGCATAGGACAATCTCACCTGGTCGAAGTGATCCATGTTCTACGGGTTGGACCAACAAAAGGTCGCCATCTCGCAAAAGGGGAGTCATACTTTTTCCGTGGGCACGGAAGCGGATTGACCAACCCGATCGGAGCACCTCGGCGCTCAGCTCGGTAAAAGCAGCCGAGGTGCATGGGATCCTGGTCGTCGCATCCACTGGTTTGATATGCTCAGTTGCAGAAGAAGTGGTTAAGTCCGTCACAAGGTCTCCGTACTTATTTGCCTTTTGAACCCAACAACAAAGAAGCTGATTCGGGTCCATATACGTTTTGTATACCCGATGCTTGTATACCCGATGCTGGGATATCGGCAAGCCAGTAGTAATAAACGGTATTTGGTCGCAAGCCCATGCGTCCACCCATCTTGTCGATGAAGGTGTAGGTTGCACCACCTGTGCTGGTAGTACTACTGACCTCATAAATTAAGACGCTGTCGCTGCGCAACGGGCTGGTACCCCGGTATAGCTTGAAACCCAGGTTGTCAACTTCGGAGACGGTCTTCCATTCAACGGCGATTTCCTGTTTATAAGCGGTGGTGGTGAAGTATGCCAGGGTGACCTCGGTCACTTCGGCATCGTCACAGTTATTAGCTTCGATCCAGTCAAACTCATTTCCAGCAACACAGCCTGTATTTTCAATGAAATCGGGCAGAATGTTCAGATCATCGAAGGGAGTGCCAGTTGGATCTGATGGCCTGCCCATCCACAGTTGAACGGGTACGGTTATGGCGGAGGCTGAGTTAGGTATAACAACAGGCGGATTGGTTGTAGATGCACATGCTAGATCACGGTAAACACGACAGGTTAATTTATCACCATATCCGCCACAATTTGGGTAACAGGATTCTGTCGGGTCAGGTTCAGAATCGCATTCAACCATCAATTCCCCGTTATCGTATTCCATATAAGGCAGCCATGTATCTTGAATTTTCAAGTAGGTGGGTAGATTATCGGTAATCCTGTAGCCTGTTGAATCAAAACAATAATACTCAGGTGGAACTAGAGTTGCGAAATACGGGTCAAATGCACCGGTATGTGTCACGACCAGGTCATAATCGAACATCCCATTTTCGGGGATTATTGTGATCTCCTCATCATTGAACTTTGCCGTTTTGGTGATGGCCAGATCGACCTGTCGCAAGCTGACGTCAAATGGAACTTCAGCGTCATATTTACATTTGGCTGCTGTACCCGGACAGCCATTTTCCAATGAACAATCAACCGCTTGATTATCCCAACCGAGGAGTACAGCAACATAACTCGTGTCTAGGAGTGCGAGGTGGTCGCAATTAAGTGCAACTGGACCGATGATCTTAACATTTAGCTCATTTTGTTTAACATCGCCACAGACGTCACCATCCAAATCCCAAAACGGACCGTAACCTCCTAATAGGTCAACTGCGGTAGCATCCACCGGCTCTAAATAATCTTTGTAGCAGGTACCTAGTTTGGCATCACCGCCATCCAAAGCCATCCAGATGAAAGGTGAATAGCGTTCTTTAGAACCGGCAATAAACTCAACCCGAAATTCAAAAATACCGGTTCCTTCGGGGTCTTGTTGGCAGTAATTGGTCACTTCATAAAGATCAAGTCGGGCAATTCTCATATCTTCAGAGGTACAATTTAAACCTGGACTGGGATATTGGATACCGCAATCTTCATATACACAGGGGCCGACTCCCCACGTTGGGGGAATACTAGGATCATCACCTGGTTCAGGTGGGTCCTCATGGGCAGTTACAGGCGTTGCCTGAGAAGCTATACCTGTTAACAATCCCAACAATAATATCGCGGTCACCAGCCCGAGCCAGCGGGTGCCCTTCTTCTTTCGTTCGTTCATGACATCCTCCTCTTCCCAGCGGGAAAATAAAAAAATTAATGAAACTTCAGCTGCTCAGAATGCAGCGCACACACGTAAGATTGCGCAATCCTTTTACTCTCATTCTATTTTAAATGATTTTTGTCCTGTGTCAATCACCAATTTGATAAAAATTCGACAGTAATAATGATTAATTAATGTTTAGGATTATCTTGCCTATATTCGACTGCCCTCCTTTTATGCACTGCGATACCAATAAATGAGATCTCAACCTGAGATTTATTCTTGTATTTTAGCATAGAATTATGATTTGTGGAATAGTTGAGAAAGGGTGTTGAAAATGAAATTCTTCGCAATACAAATTTAATCGTAGGGGCGGACCTACGTGTCCGCCCAGCTCAAAGAGTGCTACGCGAGGCAACCACGGAGGGTTGCCCCTACGAATCGATATAGTGTTGAGTATAGTAGCATTTATATGAATAATATATTAACATTGACAAATGTTGTTTGATCATTGTCTGTTTTTCAACACTCTCTGAGAGCTGTTTGGTCAAAACAAAGTAATTTTGTCCTAATTTGAAAAATGAATAGCACTTGTGGACGGAAGACGGGATCAAGACCGGGGACGGGATCAAGACCGGGGACAGGGGACGGAGGACGGGATCAAGACCGGAGACAGAGGACGGGACACGGGAGACGCACATAAAAGCACAGGCGTCCAAAACAGGATGAACGTCTTAACTTTTCTTCTTGATTAAAACAAGAAAATGGGTGTTGAATATTTTCAGTGATTCAAGGAAATAACTACTCCCCCAAGAAATCGGCACAATTTTGCGAGCGATGGGCGGCGCCAGGGTGATTTTTCGAAAAACATAATCACAATCAGGGAATAATTGTTTTATCTCGTTTGGTTTTATGCCAGCTGTGTGCGGATTGGTTGGATTCCACCAAAAGTCGTACCACAGGATGATACCATCCCGCTTGAGAACGCGCAGCAGTTCTTGGGCCATGTTGTGCTTGATGCTTGGATCTAAAACCGATGAAAAGGCCGTAAATTGGGTCACAATGCCAAAGGACTCTAAAATAAAGGGTAACTTTTCACCGTTCCCATGGATTAATAAGCTGGTAGGTAATTTAATTCTCGCCTGGAGGAGGCGATGTTGTAATAAATCCAGGCCAAAGCAATTCTCTGGTTTTAGCCCCCATTTAATAAAATCAAGAATGACGTTGCCATTCCCACAGCCAATATCAAGAAACTGTTCAGCATCGCTCAATAGAAAACTTTGAGACCTGAATAATTTCAGGATCTCCCGTTCTCGTGATTGCATCTGGAAGATGTAAACAGGGTTGAACCAGGAATAACGATCCACATCACTGGTGTTTCGCCGTTGATATTCGGTTTTTAATCGATCAAGATCATTCATGAGAAAGAAAGCGTTTGTGGTGCGAAACCATGGTTCATTTTTTCACCCATGATTTCAGGGACTTGGACAGACTAAAAAGAAATTCAGACCTAAATTTGGAGCCCATAGCTAATGCGGACACCTGCGAAGCATTGTTCTCCCCCACGGACTGCAGCGAGGAACCGATACTGTGGATGTTTTTCGCTTGCAATTAGCTTAACCACATAGAGATATGGTCCGGTGCGATTGAAAATTGGCCATTTATATGGTTCAGGCTTTCACCTTTCACTGGCTGAATACGCGTTGGGATTATGGCGTATTCAGCCAGTGGAAAACCATGGAGGACTAGGAGCTCGCATTTTTTGGGATGATCATGAGACATGACGGCATCCATTTAGCGTTAATCTCGCTTGCTCCATTTTGGGTTGGGATCAGGATTGCGATAAGGGGCAAATTCGATGATTATTCTACTTTTGAAATCACCGCGCGGAATTTTCCAGATTCTGTTCTGGGGATATCATCCACGGTGATAACTCGCACTGAAATTTTCGAACCAAGCCGTTGGAACATGCGTTGCTGGATGTCGTCGATGTCCAATTGACTGAAGGCAGTGGTGGGAACAACTTTAACCACAAATTGGTCAAGCGTCTCTTGAATGATTTGTCCCTCGATGATGTTGGGTTGATCAACAAAGATCCCATGGAAACGCACCAGTTG
>JAHYJN010000043.1 GCA_019428905.1 Candidatus Brevefilum sp. | reverse complement strand
CTTGCCAGATGGTGCGACGAGAGGTTTTTGATGAGGTTGGGGGTTACGATTTAGCTTATGAATTGGCTTTCGGTGATATTGATTTCTGCATCAAAGTTCACGAGAAGGGTTACCAAAACGTTTACACACCTTTTGCCCGGATGTTTCACTATGAAGGCAGCTCCAGGGGTTACCAAACCCCGGTAAACGATGTTTTGCGGGGTTATGATCAACTTGAATCCTACATTGTTAAAGGCGATCCGTTTTATTCACCCAACCTGACCTACACCCGCATCCCAAAATGTGTGACAGAAAAGCATTCAGAGGATGAACGACTGCGGCAAATCCAGGAACGTAAAAACTTTTACCTTAAAAACAAATAATTAAACCCCAATAGAAGAACGATAAGCCTCAGCACTATCCTCCGGTTCATATGCGCAGTTTAACCCCTGCCAGCTGCTCGATTACGCCAATTACGGCCGAGTTATCCAACTCACGCATATCCATTTCAAGCATGGCGTTGAACAATTGTGTATTCACCGCTGATAATGGCAATGCCACACCGTATTCCCGGGCGGTATCCATCACGATACCCAAATCTTTAGCTTGCATATAGGCTTTGAATCCCGGTTGGCGGTTTCCTGCAAACAGGCGTTGGGGTTTATTGTCGAGCGTCCAGCACCCTGCTGCTCCCCCTCGGATCGCCTGGACTACCTTCTCTGGATCAGCGCCCGCCTTCTGAGCCAAGATCAACAACTCTCCCATCGCTACCATCTGGGCAGCAACCATGATCTGGTTGGCAGCTTTGGCGATTTGCCCATCACCTAATCCACCCACATGAGTAATGGTTTTCCCCATTGCTTCAAGGACAGGCTTTGCTGTGATAAACCCCGCGTCCGATCCCCCCACCATGATGGTCAATGTACCCTCCCTTGCACCGATATCCCCCCCACTGACAGGTGCGTCCAGCATCGTGACATCCTTCTCACCCAGTCGTTTGCCGATCATCCTTGCCGTCGCAGGTTTAATGGTTGAATTGTCAACAAAGATCAGTCCCGGATGAGCGCCTTCAATGATTCCATCTTCTCCAAGGGCAACCAGTTCGACATCTGGCGAATCTGGTAAGTTTGTGAACACAATATCAACCGCTATTGCCACCTCAGCAGGCGTATGCGCTTCAAACGCACCTTCACCGACCAATTCCATCACGCTTTCCCGGCTACGATTATGGACAACCACTTCATATCCAGCTTTCAATATATTGCGAGCCATGGATTTGCCCATAATCCCCAACCCAATGTACCCTATTCTCATGCTAATAACCTCTTTCTTTTTTGATGAATGATTGATTTTCCTTCATATAACAGTGTTTACTTTTCTATGTTAAAGCCTTCGAATAAACGCCTCAGGATCATCTAAAAACGCTCGGTAGAGAATAACCTGGTCGATTGCTTGATAATCCCTGTAAACAGGTGGGGATTGATCTAGATCCAAGATATTTGCGCCTGGGATGGCCATCAAAATCGGTGAATGGGTTGCCAGGATGAACTGTGCGTCTTGCAATACCATTTGTTTGATCAATGAAATCAAACCCAATTGGCGTAATGGTGAAAGTGCGGCCTCAGGCTCATCGAGTAGATAAAGACCGTTTGGCACAAACCGAGATTGGAAAATTGTTAGGAAGCTTTCACCATGTGAGTGTGCATCTAAATCTTCCCCATATTGGCGATCCATCGCCTGTACTGAAGATGCCGCTGGGCCTTTCGCCAGGCTCCTGGCATAAGCTGATCGTTCAGCATAATCCTGATCAATCCGGTTTAGTTCATCCAACATCTCCTGCCGTAATGACCGGATACGTTGAACAAATCCAAAAAAATCTTCAGCCCGTAGAAAGAAACCTCGATGTGTCCGCTTATTCCAAACCAGATTCATTTTTGCCGCCAGTGGCGCAACAGCTTTGAAAGCCTGATCGCGACTAATGTCTTCCCGGCCGATTGCCACAGATCCAACTGCCATGGCTAATCCTTCAAGCAAGGTTGACTTGCCCGATCCATTTTCACCCACGAAAATGGTCACCGGTGACTCAAATGTCAAGCGTGAAATATTCTTTACAGCTTGCACATTAAACGGATATTCACCATCGCCAACACCATCTTTGTTCAGAGTTAGTTCTCTTAGGTGAATCATACCAATATTTACAATCTCCAATTTCCATTATAAACCATCCGCCAAACTACCAATACGTCCTCAGATTCTATCTACGCAATTTGTAATTTTGATTTATTAAAACAGCGGCTTGTTCTTTAACGAACGTTATCCCCCTTGTACTTAAATTCAATCAACGGTCGTAAACAGGTTCATTCGTCCCGGTGCACCAAACCCTGTTCCCAGGCAAAAACGGCAGCTTGGGTCCGGTCAGCCAGGTGTAACTTGCTGAGAATATTGCTGACATGACCTTTGACGGTATTCTCACTGATCACCAAGTCGTCAGCAATTTCACTGTTCGAAAGTCCCCTGGCAATCAAACGCAATATTTCCATTTCACGATTGGTTAGCTCTGTAAACGGATTATAAACTGCCCTTTTCGCGCCATTGATCTCATGAATGACGCGTTCTGCAACCCTTGGGTGCAATACAGCTTCACCTTGAGCTGCCTTACGGATGGCATCCACCAAGTCATTCATGCCAACATCTTTAAGCACATAAGATATCGCCCCCGCCTGTAAAGCCGGGAAGATAAACTCATCTTGGTGATATGAAGTTAATACCACAATTTGTGTTCGCGGCGTCGCATCTTTAACCCTGCGTGTCGCTTGCACACCGCCCATCCCACTCATCACAAGATCCATTAAAACGACATCTGGTAAGTAATCACTCGCTAATCGAACAGCATCTTCACCTGAGGAAGCCTCTCCCACCACCTTGAAATCCGGCTGGGCATCCAAGTAAGCTTTCAGCCCTTGGCGAACAACTTCATGGTCGTCAACAATCAGGATCGAAATTTTTCGAGACAGCATACTAAATCTCCATTAGCTGGTAGGGATACTTGAAAGTGATTTCTGTGCCTTTCCCAAGTTTTGTTTCAATCTTCAGTTCACCGCCGATTAACGAGGCTCGTTCGCTCATAAATTGTAATCCCATGCCATCAATCCGATTTCGATCAAAGACAAAACCTTTGCCATTATCACGAATAGACAAGACAAGCATGTCAGATCGGTACTCCAATTCTAGATCAACGAGATCGGCATGACTGTGCCACAACACATTCGCCAGGGCTTCTTGAATGATCCTGAAGATACTCTTCTCGACATCCAATGGCAGGCTGCGCTCGCCCCATACCTCCATATTGATTTCAATTTCATTCCTCCGCCGCCAATCCGTGATATATTCTGTAACGGCTGCGATCAGACCTTTCCCTTTGATTTCTACCGGTCTTAATTCTTGAATCAATTCGGTCAATTCTTGCCTTACTTTCTCGACCAGCATTTCGGCTTCGATCAAATGTGCATACCCTTTTTCCTGATCATTCTTGAGATGAGCTTTGGCTGCCCCTAACTGGGCAGAGGCAGCAAACGCTTGCTGCTTGACACTGTCATGTAAGTCGCGAGCTAACCGGTTGCGCTCTTCAAGCACAGATAACTCCTGCCTGCGATCCATCAGGTTTTCCAACTGCTCAGCCATGATGTTTAGATCATCCGTCAATTTTCCAATCTCATCGTCACTACGATCTCTGATCGAAACAGAAAAATCACCCCGAGACCAATCATGAGCAGCTTGTGAAACAGTTGCCAAACGTTTGGTTAATCCGTTGGCAGTCCATAACCCGAATATAGATCCGAGTATCCCTGCAAACAAGGTGAAAATCATCAAAGACCTGCCGATATAAATCATCAGATCGGTCAATGGTAAGAACTGCCAGGGAAAATGCTTGGTTGTAAACACAACGACACCGACCACATTCCGCTCAACATCCAAAACCGTCTCACTGACATCGTGATAGGTTTCAATGTCCGTAGGTTCAAACCTGAATACTGGGATTGCGCCAACGATGCGATTGCCCGGATCGACACTTTCATACAGCAAGTTCTGATCTTCAATTCCATCCAACGCTGCTCGCAACGGTTCCGATAAGCCCGGAAGGTAATCAAATGGGATCCTTTGCCCCAGGTCACCATCCGGAACAATCCCCTGCGGAATAGCATATACCAGTGTGCGATCGGACAGCAGATAATAGAAATGCAGAAAGTCCTCCACTCTCATTTCAAGTTGAAGACTGCCAAAAATCAGCAACGGCCGGGTACTGATCACCGTTCCCTGAACATCCTCCAGGTAATCCCGTGCGCCTTCGACATCAGGTGGTTCTGATGAAAAAAACTGCTGCATCATTGGCGTCCATTCTTCACGCAAATTGGCGATCAGGTTCTCAGGTGTTAAGTCGATATTCCTCACAAAGTAGGACATCAATAATACCATCAGGACGATTTCGACGACCAACAATGCACCAATCGTGACGATTGAATAGCTAAGTGTCAAGCGCGCACGTAAGGATCTAAAGGGCAAGATAATCTCCCGCATCTTAAAGGAGGAACGGCTTGTCTTTTGATTTAGGTGACCAACTTCTTTTGTTCTCATATTGCGCTATTCAATTCAATGGTTAAATGGTCGATAGTTAATGTGATTATCATAATAAATGAAAACGCGCAACCATCACCCCTATTTTACTAGGAAAGCCTGACCTTAATCCCATACTGGCGTATGGAATACCTATCAAGTCCCACATGGAAAAATAACGATGAAGTTTTCCCGTAATTTATCTAATCCAACTTTAGCAAAAATGACGGTAATTAAACTGCCATCCCCCTGTTTTGTAATGGCTAACTTCATTCAATCACGAAATTTTTGATAGAAAACGGGACCGTCATAGCATGCCAACCAACCAACTGGCAGTAACTCGTCAATGTTTTGAGAAACTAGACAGCTTCCACATAATCCCATACCACACCGCATATGTGCTTCCCACGAAAGCTGGTTATCCAATCGATGGGTTTTGCATATATTTGACAGAGCTGATAACAAACCCGTCGGTCCACATGCACATAATAGGTCATAGGCTATGGCCTGGATTTTTTGCTCAACGATGTCTGTGACCAGCCCATGCCATCCCAGCGAACCATCTTCAGTTGCATAAGATACCTGGCAGCCCAATTCGAGAAACGCATCTGAAAGGAGCAGACCTGCTTCGCTACGAGCACCAAGACAAACGTCCACAGTTATGTTCTGTGCCCTGGCTTTTTTTGCTAACGCCAGTAAAGGCGCTGAACCATATCCCCCACCCACCAGCAATAATCGCTCACCCGTTATCGAAAAACCCTGACCCAAAGGGCCTTTGACCCACAGGGAATCACCAACTTGCAATGCCTGTAATGCGTGGCTGAAAGGCCCCACATCGACCACCAGCAGCCCCAAGGGATTAAGTTCGGCAATACTGAAAGGCTTCTCCCCGATTTTCGGCAGCCATACCATCACAAACTGTCCAGGCTGCGCATAAATATCACCATCAAATCTTATCCAAGAAGTGACCGGGTTAATCTTAGAAATTGCGGTGACTTTTCTGGCCTCAAATTTGCCGCCCATATTTACAATGCCTTCCTAAATATTTCACAAACAGATTTGTAACCATTTTCACGCAGAAAATCCTGAAGTTCAGCTTTTATTAATTTAATTGCATCAGGACCGCGATACCACAAGGCTGATCCCACCCCAACAGCCGTTGCGCCGGCCATCATCATCTCCGCGGCATCACGCCCGGTAAGTACCCCACCAGTGCCAATGATAGGAACATCCACAAATTGCGCAATTTCAGCCACACAGCGAACAGCAATCGGTTTCAAAGCTGGCCCTGAGAGCCCGCCTGACCGATTATGCAGCACTGGTTGGGCCGCATCAACATCAATCACCATTCCAGGCATTGTGTTAATGGCTGTGATCACATCCGAGCCAGCATCTACCACCGATTTTGCAATCCTGCCAATATCTGGAACATTAGGTGCCAATTTTACCGCTATGGGAATGCCGCCAATCTTTTGTTTGACAGCTCGGGTCACCGCTGCAGCGCTTTTCGCATCAGCCGCAAAGGGCAACCCAAAATCATCATGAACATTTGGGCAGGAGATATTTACTTCGACCAGGTCTGGTTCGGCTTCTGCTACAATCGATGCAACCTCACCAAATTCTTCTGCTGATCCGGCAAATATGCTCGCGATCAATGGCACATTAAGCGGATTCAACCGCTGTTTGGCATCCATTAACAGTTTGACTTCGTCATCTACCCCTGGGTTGGTTAGGCCGATGGCATTCAGCAATCCATGTTCCCATGCCACCATAACCGGGTTAGGGTGCCCAGTTCGCAGCGTCGGACCACAGCTCTTTGCAGTCACTGCCCCCGCCCCAGATAATGCTACGCGGTGCAACAATTCAGGACTGGTACCCATCACACCAGAAGCCAAAACCAGGGGATTTTTTAATGATAGACGACCTAGTTTTACGCTTATGTCTGGATCATGTTTCAAGTCATATCTCCTACAAGCCCAATTTCACGTTTATCGATGGATCCTTCTGGAACTGGACTAGATCTAAAGGTACATTCAATGATTTTAACATCAACTGAGAATACTGGGTCTTTTTTCACTCAAAACCATACCTCACCAGAATGCGAATAGGTTTATAATAAAATTATAGAATCAAACTGAATTATTGAGAAAATAGTCATTCTTATCATTGGTTTATCGTCAGGAGAAACTATTTTCATTAACTTCATTAACCAAACACTCACCATCCGTTAACAGATTATCGACCTATTGTGTTTTAGGTTTCGGTAATGATTGGGTACACTTAACCTGGTCTAAATTATGAAATATGGAAATTTATAAAAATTAAGAAGAAATAAGGAGAAAATAGATGGATCTTGATCGCCAATGGCACAGCCTAAATATAGAAGAAACCATACAAACCCTGGATGCGCACACGGAGGGACTGGAAGTTCCTGAAGCAGAAGCGCGTCTTGAAAAATTCGGTCCGAACGAAATTAAAGAAGAACGCAAAACCAGCAAATGGGATATCCTCATCGCACAGGTTAAGAACCCGCTGGTGTATGTGCTGGTAGCGGCTGCAATCATCTCGCTAATAGCGGGTAAAACGATCGATGCTATCGTCATTGCAATTGTAATCATCTTCAACACGCTGATTGGTTTTTTCCAGGAATCTCAAGCAGAAGCCGCTTTGGAAGCCCTGATGGCCCAGGCTGCGCCAGAAGCAGAAGTCGTCCGTAAATCGGCAAAAAGATCTGAATATATGGAAATGAGCGTTCCAGCTTCGTATGTTGTACCTGGAGACATTATTTTACTGGATGAGGGTACACGGGTTCCTGCGGATGCGCGCTTGATTGAGTCTCACAACATGGAAGTTGAAGAAGCCATGTTAACCGGAGAAAGTTTTAGCGTGGCTAAGACTATTGACCCATTGGAAGGTGACCTATCGCTGGGCGACCGGACCAACCTGGTTTATGGCGGGACTGCCGTCACCCGCGGTCGTGGACGAGCGATCGTTTATGCCACCGGGAAATCCACAGAAATGGGAAAGATTGCAACGCTGATCCAGGAAACGGATAAGGCTAAATCACCACTGCAGATCCAGACGAATGATCTCAGCAAAAAATTAGGGATTGTTGCCTTTTTGGTGGCCGTAATTATGGTTGTTGTCGGTTTACTTGTTGCCTTGGAATTGCAGGCCATCTTCCTCTATGCCTTAGCCACAGCGGTTTCTGCCATCCCCGAGGGGTTACCCGCGGTGATGAGCATCACCCTGGCGATTGGTGTTAACCGGATGGCAAAACGCAATGCAATCATCCGCCGCCTGCCAGCTGTTGACACCCTCGGGGCAGCCAGCGTGATCTGTTCAGACAAAACCGGTACGCTGACAACGAACAAAATGACTGTTCAAAAAATCTTTGCAGGCAATAAAATAATCGGTGTGACTGGCATTGGTTACAAACCTGAGGGCTCGTTTGAATACCAGGACAAGGAATTTGATCCCTGTGAGGATCCAGATGTCCGCTTTGCCCTTATGGTTGGTTCATTATGTAACGATGCCCGACTGATAGAACATCGAGACGGCAAGCGCTATTGGGATATCAAAGGTGACCCAACTGAAGCGGCACTGGTTGTCGCTGCGACCAAAGCCGGGTTCCATAAGGAAAAGCTGGAGAAGGAGTACCACCGCATTGAAGAATTGCCTTTCAGTTCTTCAACTAAATTTATGGTGACCTTCCATGACAACGGCGATGAAGAGATTTGGGTTTTCCTTAAAGGCGCACCTGAAAAAGTGTTGGCATTCTGTGGATCTATGCAAATTGATGGCGAAATACAAGCGATGACAGCCGACGATCGCAAAGCGGTCATGCGCAAGAATAAAGACATGGCCGGTGACGCACTACGCGTTTTGGGATTGGCATTTACTAAGATCCCTCGTAAAAAGATCGAACGCATGAAAGAAGATCTCGAATACGGGAATGATATCGACCTGACATTTGTAGGCCTGACCGGGATGATGGACCCGCCGCGCGCAGAAGTAACCGAAGCCATTGCACGGTGTAAACGAGCAGGTATTCGTGTCATCATGGCAACGGGTGATCACTACCTGACGGGGAAGGCAATCGCTCGCCAAATCGGTATCATCGAAGAGGACGAGTGGGTTTACACGGGGTCTGAAATTGACGATATGGACGATGATGAACTGGATGAGGTCTTGAAAACAGCATCTGCATTTGCTCGTGTTTCTCCGACGCATAAACACCGCATCGTTGGCTCTTTACAACGTTTGGGCCATGTGGTTGCCATGACCGGGGACGGCGTCAATGACGCCCCTGCCCTGCAGGCGGCTGAGATCGGCATCGCCATGGGTATCACCGGTACGGATGTAACCAAGGAAACTGCTGAAATGGTGCTCACCGATGATAATTTCGCCAGTATCGTCAACGCGGTCGAAGAAGGTCGGGTAGTTTTTCAAAATGTCCGCAAAGTCGTCAAGTTATTACTGGCGACCAATGCAGGTGAAATCCTGACATTACTGAGTGCGCTGATCCTATTCACGATTGACGGCCTGATCATCACACCTGTCCAAATTTTGTGGATCAACCTGGTCACAGACGGCATTCTTGACATCACCCTGGCCATGGAGCCAAAAGAAAATGAGGTCATGGAAGAACCGCCGCGGAAACAGACTGACCGCATCATCAATAAAGAGATCCTCTTCAACATCTTAATTGTTGCCATCGTGATGGCAGTCGGCACCCTGTTAATGTATCAAAACACAATTAACGCAAATTCATTAATTGCACAGACTGTTGTTTTCACAACGCTAGCAATGTTCCAAGTCTTTAATGCCCTCAACTGCCGCTCTCGCACACAATCCATCTTCAAGATGAACTTCTTCGGCAACCCCTACCTGCTTGCAGGCATTGCAGGATCAATCCTGCTCCAGATTGGTGCGATTTATCTGCCATTTATGCAGCGAGCCCTCGAAACGACACCCCTATCATTGGCAAATTGGGGCCTGATCATCCTGGTGACCAGCAGCATCATAGTTGTTGATGAAATCCGCAAGCTGATCCAACGCAAAATGGAGGTAAAGCAGGCAGGCTAATCTCAATAAGAGCGTTTGTCAAATTTGCTGGTTCACGGTAAAATAGGAGCCAGTTAGAAAGCGGGCGTAGCCAAGTGGTAAGGCAGTAGCTTCCCAAGCTACCATTCGCGAGTTCGAATCTCGTCGCCCGCTTTGATTACTAATAAAGTGCGAATATTTTGAGCAAAACCACCTAAAACCGCCGTTTCTACTGCAGAAAGGTGGTTTTTTATGTCTCAGCAAACGGATATAAAACAGAAATGGGCAGCAGCTTCGTACGCCCTGCAGGATGCGTACACAGACTTTATCCTCTCCAGGCAGGCGATGTTGTGCAGCACAAAGACCATCCGTTTCTACCACTTTACTTCCAGTTAATTAATTTTGTGAAGCATGTCAATGACAAAATACCGCGAATATGAAGGCTTTAACAGAGTTTGGCACAGTTATCTATGCTGAGTACGCCTAGGATAAAGTAGGAATTATGTCTATTTCGACCTAAAGTTAATTTGGTTGCCGGATCATGGTCCAAACTGGGAGAGAATAACCAGGGATCTCCCCTTCAAAAACAACCTCAAATCCCTGCTTTTCATACCAGGGTAGATTGGATTCCAAATGCGTTTCAAGATAACACACATCCCCTTTGTTATCTGCCTCAATCAACACTGGCTTGATTAACGCAGAGCCTATTCCTTGATATTTATATGCGGGATCTACCCCGATCGCCCATAAATACCAATGTTCTTTAGGAGCGTTCTTTTTACGAATTTCTTCAATAAATTGATCGTTTGCTAAAATCCGTTTGCAGGTGATAAATCCCATGCGAATTGGCATTTCAAGCATGCCAGCCTTAATGAGTTGCTTCGTGGATACCCAACATGATTTTGGTGGTAACCAAACTACGACCCCTTTAAACCCTGGTGTGCTTAATATTTTCCCACTTTTGCGACCAACACGGATCGTAAAACCTAAGTACCATGCTAAGAATTTTTCTCTTTTCACCGGATCAGGTTGTAAATATGTCATAAATGGGTAATCAAAGAATGCACGGGCTAAAACATCCCACGCCTGCCTATCATCGGCTGGATTTAGGTCAATTATCTTTATGTTACTTGAATCATCACCCATTTTAAGAATCCTTTTAAGTCAAACAGGTGCCCTTTTAGGAAACTTCAATTTGCATAATTAATATCTACATTGACAACATCGGTGAATTTATCAAGATTTTATCACTTTTTTCAAATATAGGTAACACAAGAAAATTGACTTATCTTAAAGTGGACTTTCCGTAAGTATGTGCATATTCCGGTCATGTCGCACACCGAAACCGGAGTATGTCGCACAGTAATAAGGGGCGGATACTGCATTGAGGAATGAATTCACTTGATATTTTTCTCTTCACACATATCCTTAATTTTTACATGAAATTTGTGTAAATTGATTTCTTTACTGAAATATTTCAAGATCCCCAATCTGCTTACACCCTTCGAGTTGATTGTTAGCGCTTGCTTTCTCATTCGGGCAATAAATCCAATAGACCGGTTTTCTTGCCTTTAATGCAGCTTTGACGACCTCGCCTGTCCCCCCTTTTTTCTGGTTATAAACCCCATTCCATAGGGCTATCAGGACATCTGATTGATTTACCAAATAATTACCCAAGTTTTCGTAGTCAGATTGGCCTTCATCAGACGTCGAAAGGTAAATGATCTTGGCGGCTTTAGACAGCAACTTTTCAAAGCTTTCCCTACCAGCGGCAGACACAAAATCCTCCAGGTAATCCCCTTCTGCCTTAGGAAGTGGTACACACAGTGAAATCTCTGGAAATTCGTTTGAAATTTTAGCAACCAGCTGGTCACTTCCTTCTGCCAGGGCTGAGTGCAGCATAATCGGGGTTTCATAATGTTGACTGAGAATATCCTGTAATACTTGGCGGATTGCATCAGATAAGCTGGAAGTATCCTTTGGGATGAATCGATGCCCCGTGACTGCAATTTGGAGGTAATTTGTTATTTTACTTTCCATGGATCCTGTCATTTTTTCAATAACATTGTGAAATCAATTATAATTTGTTTATACATTAGCATTAATCATAACCTAATCATTGAGAGATAACGCCCAAGCGTATCTTTTCACTCAGCGCCATGGACGAAGAGGAAAGGCAAAATGCAGAAGCGATCTGCGGGAACAGTACTCCAGAAAATGGGTATGGCTGCAGGAAAATTCCTGAGTGATTACGATCGCAATCTCGACTGGTTAATCACCATGACCATTCCCTGGACATGTGCGAGCTTTGGATATAAGACGAACAACATTAACGCCGATCATTAAGTGTCAAGACGACTATGAGCTTACGATTAATATGATCAAGAAAATTCTGCGTGATATAACCATCATATTCTCAAGGATTTGGATCAACCTGCTGTTGTTTGTATGTTTGATGATCTTGGGCGCAGTCCTGCTGAAATTTTTTGGAGACACGCCAGGTGCCAGCTGGCCGATCTTATTCTTAGATGTGTTTCACCTTGCTACGATAGAACGAGTTGAACCAGCCGGAAGAATTGTGCCAATTGTCTTGGCGTTTGTGTTACCAATTGGGGCAACTTTGATCCTGGGTGAAGGTATTTTACGCGTCATTTCTATCTACCTGCAGCGAGATGAAAATAGAAAGGATTGGGATCTAATGGTGATCAAAGCCTATCGTGAACATACGGTCATTTGCGGTGTTGGAGAGATGGGCCGTCAAATTGCACACAGGCTATTGGCTGAGCAACACAATTTACAACTGGTCCTAATTGACCCGCGACCAGGGTTGTTGGCAGAATTGGCGCTTACAAATGATCAAGCCATTCACTTCCAGGGGGATATGACCAATGTGGACACGCTCCACCAGGCCAATATCCAGGCGGCAAAACAGGCGATCCTCACAGCCGGGAATGATTCTGTCAACCTTGAAACAGCTTACAAAATCCAACAGATCAATCCCAAATTAGATGTGTGGGTGCGCTTACACCACAGCGGATTGGCAGAGTTACTTGACCTCTCTCGGCAACCGCAAATTCATTTTTTCTGCCCCTATCAGCAGGCAGCTGATGCGGTGGTCGAACACATCCTGGTCCAAAATCATGCTAGGTAATGGATGTGTTTGCTGATTTATAGAAGCTTTCTTAAGCAGGTGTTGGTATGGCACACGATGTGTTTGTGAGTTATTCACATAATGACAAAGCGATCACTGATGCAGTGGTAGACGGGGTGGAAAACAATCACATCCGCTGCTGGGTGGCGCCGCGCGACATCTCACCAGGCAGCTCGTTGGGCGAGGCAATTGATGACTGCCGAAAGGTCGCCGCATTCTACTCACCAACCTATCTTGATTCCAAGGTTTGCATCGAGGAATTTAATATTGCCTTATGCCGGCATCGAGAATCTGATGAACCCATCCTAAAACCAATTTATTTGTATTCTGCAAACCTGCCGACCTATATGAGACTTGTGCAATTCTTTGATTGCCGGGAATCAAATCCAGAAAGAATAGAACAAGCAGTCATTCATTTGTTAGAAGATGCTGTGTAAGGCCGGTTCACCACCGAGCTGGGTTATGTTGGTTATTTGCTTAATATCATCAGATCCTTGACGAGCTGCCTATTCACAAAACCCTATTACTTTCATGTACCTAACATTAATTATCAATAAGATTCGCATATGGTATAATAGCACGCGAAGATTAACGAACCAGAATAATCAAACTCATTATTCTCTTTTTCTTAGGGGAAAGTGAAGCTAAATATGATGAAATAACCTAAAATCAATCACATGAAAATCTTTCACTCTAAACAGCATTTACCAGTATTCTGAGAGTGTTATCTTTATGAGCCTTTCTTGGTACGTACTCCACAGTAAACCCAACAAAGAAGACTTCCTTTATTCCCAATTGCGCATTCGGGAGATTGAAGTCTACTACCCGCGCCTGCGAGTGACACCTATCAACCCACGCTCTCGTAAGGTCAAACCCTTTTTCCCGGGCTACCTGTTTGTGAATGTTGACCTTGACCAAACCCCTATCTCGAGCCTGGCATATGTCCCCGGTGCAAATCGTGTGATCAGCTTTGATCATGAACCTGCGATTGTCCCAGACACCATCATGCAAACCATCCAGACCAATGTCGATCGGATCAATCAAAATCCCGACTTGATATATAATCAACTCAGCCATGGCGACCCTGTGACCATCCAGGGTGGACCATTTGAAGGCTACGAAGCCATATTCGACACCCGCTTAGATGGCAGCGAACGCGTACGGCTGCTCATTAAGCTTTTGCGCGGGCATCAGATGCGAGTCCAGGTCCCGGCAAAGATGGTCAAACCTAAAAAATAGTCCGACCCGCTGGTTGAACAGGGGAGAGGCCAAAAGACAGTGACGATCATAGACCACCACCCGGCTGACAAATTTGATTTATGTCGGAAGGGCGGATGCATGGAAAATCACATATATTATTAAGCAATGAAAGGCTAAGGAAGGTGGTGTGATGGAAGAGCGAGATATTGGAACAACAGAAACCGAAATCGATGCTAATGGGACAGACAATAAGAAAAACCGAACCATCATCTTGGGTATACTAGGTGGTTTAATTATCATTTGCACGCTGCTCTACTTTTTCCTAATCAGACCAATGCTTCGTAAACCGATCTCTGAGCCGCTTGGCCTGCCGACGATCGCCACAACCCAGGTTTCAGCATCAAGCGAAGAAGGAGGTGAAGACCCACTCCCTGTGCAGCCGCCATCAAACCTAACTGAAATTCCAGTTTTCATCCCCCCGCCGGTTGAACCGGATGTCAAACCAGTCTGTGGGCAGGATGCAGAATGGATGGTGCTGATGGTTGGCATTGACTACCTCGGTGATGGCTTCCTTTATGGCCTGGCTGATGTCATCCGGGTCATTCGCGTCGATTTTGTGAACATGACTGTCAACATGATCGCCTTGCCGCGTGACCTGATCGTCGAGGCGCCTGAAGGTCGTTTTAGGAACCCGGACCCGTACAAAATCAACCAGGCTTACCTGTTTGGCACACCCGGTTGGGACGGCTACCTTGGCTCTGGTCAAGGTGCTGGCGCATTGGCCGAAGTCATCCAGTACAACTTCGGTATTCCCATAGATCATTATGGCGTGATCAATTATTTAACCTTTATCAATTTTATCG
The DNA here is from genome assembly GCA_019428905.1 of Candidatus Brevefilum sp. Lineage (GTDB taxonomy): Bacteria > Chloroflexota > Anaerolineae > Anaerolineales > Anaerolineaceae > Brevifilum. The sequence goes on along the minus strand of JAHYJN010000043.1, from coordinate 6,251 downwards.
ATGCCATCGGCGGCGTTGAAGTTAATTTATCTGGGCCGATCGACGGTGGCTTTTTAGGCGACTTCCCTTCTGGGAAGCAGACTCTCAACGGCGAACGCGCTCTGGCATTAGCGCGTATCCGTTATGGATATGGTGATGCCTTCCGTGTCAGGAACCAGACACTAATAATGCGGGCTGTTCTAAACAAGATGATCCAACCCGCCAATCTGGTCAAGGTACCCACCTTGTTAAATCAATTCAGTGGTGCCTTTCTAACCGACTTATCCGTCCAACAACTCGGCAACCTTGGCGGTTGTTTCTTGCGCAATTTTGATACTCAAAACCTGCAGACCTTTGAGCCACCATCAGAATTACTGACCGGAGGGAGTGCCTTCATTCCCACATTGAATAACAATGCTTTCGTTTATCATTGGGATCAGGAACTCGTCGAATGGATGTATGAATCCCTCCTGGGAGATTAAGTGATAGAGAAAGCCGAAAGCTAAAAGGTGAAAGCTGAAAGGCAAAACGGAGACTAGCGTCCAGAGAAGAAATTTTGTCTTCTGTCTTCTGTCTTCCGTCTTCTGTCTTCCGTCCTCTGTCTCCCGTCTTTCTCACCGTCTTCGGTCTACTCAACTTCACAAAAATTCCTTATCTAATTACTACTGCAAGGATTAAAACCCATTATGACTAACATCCTCTGCATTGGCGCTGGCTATGTCGGCGGACCCACCATGGCGGTGATCGCCAAGCATTGCCCCCAGCATAAGATCACAGTCATTGACATCAATCCTGAGCGGATCGCAGCCTGGAACTCAGACCAGTTGCCGATCTACGAGCCAGGCTTGAAAGAGGTTGTTGACATCGCTCGTGGTCGCAACCTGTTCTTCACCGCGACTGATATCGATGAACATATAAACCAGGCTGAGATCATCTTTGTCAGCGTCAACACCCCTACCAAGACCTTCGGTCAGGGCGCCGGTCGGGCAGCAGACCTGCAATTTTGGGAAAAGACCGCCCGCCAGATCCTGAGAAATTCAACAACGCCCAAAATCATCATCGAGAAGAGCACCCTTCCGGTGCGTACAGCGGAAGCCATGTCGCAAATACTCAACACCAACCCCAACGGGCTCCACTTTGACGTTCTCTCCAACCCAGAATTCCTCGCTGAAGGCAGTGCTATCCATGACCTGGAGAACCCGGACCGGGTACTAATCGGCGGGCATAACACACCCAGCGGTCAGGCTGCAGTCCAGACCATCGTCGACCTGTACGCCAACTGGGTCCCGCGTGAGAGGATCATCACCACTAACTTGTGGTCAAGTGAGCTCTCAAAATTGGTCGCCAATGCCTTTTTAGCCCAGCGCATCTCCTCGATCAATGCCATCTCCGCCCTGTGTGAGAAAACCGGCGCAGATGTTGAAGAAGTGGCCTATGCCATCGGTACGGACACCCGCATTGGACCCAGGTTCCTCAAGGCCAGCGTTGGGTTTGGCGGATCCTGTTTCAAAAAAGATATTCTCAACCTGGTATACCTATGCGAAATGCAGGGCTTGACCGAAGTTGCCGCCTACTGGGAGCAGGTGCTCAAGATGAATGAATACCAGGAGGCGCGCTTTGTCGCCAACATGGTGCATGCCATGTTCAACACATTAGCCGGGAAGCGCATCGCCCTATTCGGTGCTGCTTTCAAAGCCAACACCAGTGATACCCGTGAGAGCCCAGCCCTGATCGTGTGTCGGGAATTGCTCGACGAGCATGCCGACGTGGTATTGTGCGATCCCTACGCGCTCGAAAATGCCCGCACTGACCTGGGTGCGCAATCCAGCAGGGTCACCTTTGAGTTAGACCCTTACCAGGCTGCAAAGGGCGCCCATGCGATTGCCATCCTGACCGAGTGGGCGGATTTTGCAGCTTTAGATTATCAGCGTATCTTCGATGCTATGGCCCACCCCGCTTTCATCTTTGACGGCCGCAACATCCTCAACCACCAGGCGCTGTTTGAAATGGGCTTCAATGTGTATGCCGTTGGGAAAGAACCAAGAGTAAAGTTCAATGCTATTAGCTCTTAGCTAATAGCTGAAAGCTCAAAGCTGAAAGCTGAAAGGCAAGATCAGGATCGAACCGTGGCACAAGAAGTTCAAACTGCTTATAAAGATTTACAGGTTTGGCAGAAAAGTATGTCTCTCGCGACTAATATCATTAACTTGACAGAAAACTTGGAGACCAATCGAAAACACTACCGCCTTATCGAACAGCTTGAAGCTTCAGTTACATCAATTCCAATGAACATCGCAGAGGGCAAAGGTAGGGAATCGAAAAAAGAATACATTCGTTTCTTATACATCGCCCGGGGATCTGTTTATGAAATGCTCACATTGCTTGATATCTTTCTTCGTCTGGGATGGATTCCTAAAAATGTGTTCTCAGAATATGAACAAGAAGCCATTGAAATAATCCGAATGTTAAAGGGATTAATTAACGCTATAGCTCGAAGCTGAAAGCTTTTTCCCTTTCAGCTTTCAGCTTTCACCCTTCACCTTTTAGCTAAATCGAATAAATATTATGACTCAATCAACCGACACCGAAAACTGGGATTTGATCATCACCCCGCGCAAAAAATGGTACGACCTGCAATTGGGCGACGTCTGGCGCTACCGTGACCTGATCACGCTCTTCGTCCGGCGTGACTTCGTCTCCCGCTATAAGCAGACCATCCTAGGCCCCCTGTGGTTCATCATTCAACCGCTGATCACCTCCCTCGTCTTCACCGTCATCTTCGGCAACATTGCCGGTCTGCCCACAGACGGGCTGCCGCAGTACCTGTTTTACCTCTCCGGCAATGTCATGTGGGGTTACTTCTCCTCCTGCCTGAACGGAACCTCCGATACCTTCATCAGCAATGCTGGCATCTTTGGCAAGGTCTACTTTCCTCGCCTTGTGACCCCCATTTCGATCATCATCTCCAACCTGCTCAGTTTTGGTATACAGTTCGTTTTCTTCCTGGGCTTTTATGTTTTCTTTTACTTGCAAGGCGCTGCCATCGCCCTCACATCCTGGGCCTTCACATTGCCCGTGTTGATCCTTCTCATGGCTGGGCTGGGGCTGGGCTTCGGCATTATCATCTCCTCGATGACCACCAAGTACCGCGACCTGCGCTACCTGGTGACCTTCGGCGTCTCGCTATGGATGTATGCCACACCCGTCATCTATCCCGTATCCTCAATACCTGAGAGGTGGCGCTGGGTAGCTGACATCAACCCCGTCACCCCCATCATTGAGACCTTCCGCGCTGGTTTCCTGGGTGCGGGCAACGCCTCTTGGACTGGGCTGGCTTACAGCGCAGGCTTCATGCTGGTCGTGATGTTCATTGGCGTGGTCATTTTCAATCGCGTCGAGAAGACGTTTATTGATACGGTATAATGACTGGCGACGGAAGACAGGAGACCGATCTACCATCTTCAGTCCGCCATTTAATTCCTAACAGCTAACAACGATCAACTAACTATCCAACCATGAAACCCCGCATCTTCCTAATCATTCTGATTGCTGCGCTGCTTCTCGCGGTATTGCTCCTGCCCAATGGCGTCCGCGCTGCTGTGACGAACAACGCCTGGTCCCTGTCCTTCCTCCACGAGTATGCTCAAGGGGAGACTATTAACCTGCAGGACGTTGCAACACCGCCAAGGCACCAACACGCCGGTTTGCTCCTGGCAAACCAGGCACTCAAACAAGACAACCCTGACCAGGCATGGTTTTACCTGGCACCCCTAGTGTCTACGCCCGATCTGCTGATCCTGCAAACACAGGCCTCCATCAATTTCTTACAGGGAGACTACGTCAGTGCTATCAACATCTGGAAGCGCCTGGGGCGGTACAGCACCTTATATACAGCGGCCAGCAATCTAAATGACAAGGAACATTTAGATGCAAAGATCCTAGCCTACCGCAGCGCTTATGATATTCGTGGGGAACCTTACGATCGGCTTTTTACAAACAATTCATTGCAAAAAGCAAACTTGCTAATCGACGAAGGACAATCTAACCAGGCTATCGCCATCCTCAGCTCGCTGATTGACGAATTTCCGCATCATGCTCGGCTTTATAGCGGGTTGGCTCGCGCATACTGGCTCAATCACCAACCACAACAAGCGCTGGCTGCCATACAACAAGGCTGGGACATAAACATGGATAATGCCAGGTACTACATCACCGCAGGCCAATATTATGAAGAATTAGGAATGGACGAACAAGCCCTAAACGCATATCAAACTGCCCTGGCAATCAATCCTGACGATCGCGATGCCCTCCAGGGGATCGAACGCCTGATGGAGGGTGATGAGTAACAACATCCCGTCCCTGGCCGATCCCGTTATCTCCAAAAACACAAACAAGAGCGAAAACACCCGCTGGATAGACTTAATCCAAGGTGCTACTTTCATCCTGATTGTCGCCCTTTACGCCGGCTTGATGCTCACTGACCGCGTCCCCACCCTCGGTCTGGTTGCAGTGGCTGCCCTGTGGCTGGTCTACCTGCTGCTGAGCGGACGGCTGAATTTCTCCACACCCTTGGACCTACCCATCCTAGTTATGCTGGGTCTCCTGCCCCTCAGCCTGGCCGTCTCAATTGATCGGGAGCTATCGCTCCCCAAGATCTATGGCCTTGTACTGGGCATCGTCATGTTTTGCCTGATTGTCAATAACCTGCGTAATTATGACCGCCTGCACCTTGCTGTCCTGGCATTGATCATTCTGGCTATCGGGACAGCCGCCTTGGGCTTGATCTCAATTAATGCAACATCAGAAGTGTTATCCTTCCTGCCGCCGCTCCAAAACCTGCTGCGAAGAATCCAACCTGGCTCATTCGCAGTAGGGAATCGTGGTGTTAACGCCAACACCATCGGCGGCGCATTGACCTTCTTTGTCCCCCTGCTAGGAAGCCTGCTCTGGAACCCTGGTGCTTTCAATCGCTCAGCCCTACGAACGAAATCAAACCGGGATTTGCTCTTTGTCGCCTATAAAGTGCTGGTTTTTGGCGCCTTCTTGTTTGTATTGGGGGTGCTAATCCTGACCCGATCGCGCAGCGCTTATTTAGGCTGTGCCGTTGGGTTTATGGCACTTTTGATATTTAAGGATCGCCGCTTTATATGGCTGATTCCGATCCTGTTAGCCAACGCGATCTTCGTCATTTACTATTTCGGCGATGGGGACCCGTTGGCGTTTCTCTATTCCTTAGATACCAGCAGAGAAACCACCCTGCAAGACCGCTTTGCGCTGTGGAGCAGCGCCGTGGGCATTATCCAGGATTTTCCGATAACCGGGGCGGGCATTTTTACTTTCAGCAAAGTGCTTGGCGAAGTTTACACAGCGCAAATTTTCGAAATCCAACCCATGCAATATTTTCATGCCCATAACCTCTACTTGGCCATCGCTTTCGACCTGGGGATTCCGGGACTGGTCCTGTACACCGCTCTGCTGAGCAGCTTTGGTGTAATGGCTTACCGGACGATCAACCGGGGTCGGTCGATCATTCGTGTCGTTGTTGTGGGGCTGGTGAGCGGGATGGTGGCGCACCATGCCTTTGGACTGATCGATGCCAACACGCTGGGGACCAAGCTGGGCATCATCCTGTGGATCTTCTTGGGCTTGATGGCAGCGTTATACACCCACAAGCGCTACCGCGGCTGGCGCACCGATTCACAGGCTGGTGATCAACCTGGGTTGGCGATACTCAACTTGGATTGGAAACCCTTCAAACGGCGCTTACGAGACCTACTTTTCGGCCTGGTCTTGTGGGTCATAATCTCTCTAGCAGCCGTGACCTTCATCACCCTCAATCCCATCCTAAGCATCGTGCTGGCCATCGCTGGCGGCATCCTGCTGGGGATCTTACTCGCCGGGCACTTTATGCATGGAAGCATAAGGGGGAGTGGTGAAACTAAAAAGGACAGAAATTCGTGGATTAAAGATTAAAACGACAGTCTTGCTGGAAACAAAGTGGAACCCTTCATAACCCGCAGTACCGCAATTTGAGTGAATTTAATGGCCAAAGAATAAGTGAGAATAATTATTACCCCTAAGCCCACATAAAAATTGTTCACAACGTGAAACCAGATAGATCGTTAATTATTCATAAATTAATATCACCGAAATTCCACGTCTGATATATTTTGCCAACATTTTCACCCTGGAAGGGTGATGGTTGTGGCTGAACTCATTTAATTTTAGCATAATTTCCTCCATTTCAGTTCATTTTTAGCGATCTATTTCAT
>JAHYJN010000042.1 GCA_019428905.1 Candidatus Brevefilum sp. | reverse complement strand
CCACACCCCTGGAGGCTGTCGAAATGGATAGACTCACAATATTTCTTGATTAATAAGTTTAGAATCGTCAATATAGTAGTATTAATTTATATTAAACTGGAATAGTGATGCGTGCATCGCCCTTCCAACCAATAATTAGATTTTATACTTATCAACACCCTCCCCTGCAATTTTGATTCCCTCGAAAATCAGGTTAAAATAAAGACGTTCAACGCATGCCAATCACACAAAGGAACAATAATGCCTCCGATTTTATACCTGATTGACGGCCACGGCCTGGCTTACCGGGCATACTATGCCCTGACCGCCGGTGGGACCCGTACCAGTACCTTCCAGACCAACAGCGGTGAGCCCACAGCGGGCGTATATGGCTTCACCAGCATCCTGCTGCGCATCTTTCAGCAGGAAAACCCTGACTACCTGGCAGTGGTGTTTGATAAAGGAAAATCCTTCCGACATGAGCTCTATGAAGGCTACAAAGGCACACGTGCCAAGATGCCGGATGACCTGCGCTCTCAGGTGGAACGCATGCGAGAGATTGTGGATGCCTTCAACATTCCCCGCGTGGAGTTGGAGAACTACGAAGCGGATGACGTCCTGGGCAGCCTGGCACGCTGGGCAGCCGAGGAAAAAGGGCTGGGGGTCAAAATCATCACCGGTGATAAGGACCTGCTCCAGCTGGTGACCGACCGGGTGGTGGTCAACCTGTCGGGTACCAAACTTTCTGATGCCAAAGATTTCTTCCCAGCAGATGTCGAGGTTAAACTAGGCGTGCTTCCCGAGAAGGTGGTGGATTTTAAAGCCCTGTGCGGCGACCCCTCCGACAATATCCCCGGTGTCAAGGGCATTGGCGAGAAGACAGCGGTCAAACTGCTGGCGGAGTATGGCTCGTTGGAAGGAATTTATGCGCACTTGGACGAGATCAGCGGCCGGGCTAAGTCTGCCTTGGAAGGTGGCAAGGAGTCAGCTTTCCTCAGCCGTAAACTGGCACAAATCGTGACCGACCTGGACATGAAGCTCGATTTAGAGCAGGCTCGCATCGACCGCTTTAACCCCAAAGCGGTCGAGGACTTGTTCCGAGAACTTGAATTTCGCAGCCTGATCCAACCCCTGAATGCCCTGGTTGGCAAAATGCATCCTGTCATGTCCCAGGGTGAGCAAATGGACCTGTTTTCAACGACCAGCGAGGCACCTGCCCCCAGTGAAACCTCTGGAAACATCAAAACGACCATTGTGGATAGCCCTGAAGCCTTGGCAGACCTGGTCGAAGTTATCCAACAAGCCGAGCTGATCGCCTTCGACACCGAGACCACGGATACCGATGTGATGTGCGCTGAGTTGGTTGGGATTTCCCTGGCAATCGACCCCGATCACGGCTATTACATCCCCCTAGGCCATCAGGGGGGAACTCAGCTCCCCCAGGGTGACGTTTTTAAAGCCCTATCTGGCCCGCTTTCTGACCCCAAGATCGGCAAAGCTGGCCACAACCTCAAATATGATTACATGGTGCTTAAGCGGGCTGGTTTAACCGTCTCCCCGCTGACCTTTGATACCATGATCGCTGAATGGCTGATCAACCCAGCCTCGCGCAACCTGGGCTTGAAGAACCTGGCCTGGGTGCGCCTGGGCTACGAGATGACCCAGATCGAAGAGCTGATTGGCAAGGGGCGCGGCCAAAAAACCATGGACCAGGTGCCGATCGCTGAGGCAGCAGGTTATGCCGCTGCTGATGCCGCCATCTGCCTGCGCCTGATCCCCCAGCTGGGAGATGAGCTGGTCAGCCACAACGCGCAAGACTTGTTCAACACGATGGAGATGCCCCTGATCCCGGTGCTGGCCGACATGGAGGAGGCTGGCATCAAGTTGGATACGGATTTCTTTGCGGCGTTCTCCCACGAATTGGAAGAAAAACTGGCAGAAATTGAGACAAACATCCACCAGGAAGTAGGCTACAGTTTCAACCTAAATTCCACCCAGCAGCTTTCGGAAGCCTTGTTCGAAAAGCTGGGGCTCGAGCCGCCAGACCGGGCGCGTAAAACCGCGTCCGGTTATTATTCGACAGCGGCCGGGGTCTTAGAAGCGATGACCGGGCAGCATCCTTTGATTGAATGGGTGCTAGACTATCGCGAGCTGGAAAAATTGCGCTCGACCTATGTCGACGCCCTCCCCCAGCAGATCAATCCCGCTACTGGCCGGGTGCACACCTCCCTCAATCAGACGGGCACAGTCACCGGCCGGATTGCATCATCCAACCCCAACCTGCAGAACATCCCCATTCGCACCGAGGTCGGCCGGCGGGTGCGCAACGGGTTCATCGCCCAGCCGGGCTGGCAGCTGATGGCGGTCGACTACTCCCAGATCGAACTGAGGATCGTCGCCCACATGGCGCAGGATGCAGCCATGCTGGCGGCCTTCCGAGCCGGGCAGGACATCCATGCCACAACCGCAGCGGCCGTGCACGGCATCCAGCTTAATCAGGTCACCCCCGAGATGCGGCGTCACGCCAAAGCGATCAATTTTGGCCTGATTTACGGTATGAGCGCGTTTGGGCTGACCAACGCCACCGACCTGACCCTGGCGGAAGCTGAGAACTTCATCGATGCCTACTTCAAAGAGTTCCCAGGCGTCAAAGACTTCCTGGATGGCATCCGGCAGAAGGCAGGGGAACAAGGCTATGTCGAGACCCTCTTGGGACACCGGCGTTACTTCCCCAACCTCAAGCAGGGCGCGCCGCATAATATCCGCCAGCGTGAGGAACGTGAGGCGATCAACGCCCCCATCCAGGGGACGGCTGCGGATATCATCAAATTAGCCATGCTGCAGCTGCCCGACCAAATCGAAGGGGCAGGCCTTAAAGCAAGGATGCTGTTACAGGTCCACGATGAATTGATCTTTGAAGTTCCGGATGAGCAGCTGGCGGAGACGGCCGCCCTGGTGCGGGAGGTGATGGAAAACACCTATACCCTGGATATCCCCCTCAGCACAGAAGCCAAAGTCGGCAAGAGCTGGGGCGCGATGGAAAAGATATAAAACAGGTAATTGCAAAAAGATTGAGTACACGGGGTGTGACGGTGATGCCACCCCCCACGCTTCAGCGTCAGGTCTCCCTGGGCAATGACTAAACCACAATCGGGTCAATGATCATGCCGGTGATGCAAGTCTGGCAGATGGGGATGACTGTGCTTGATCCCACGATGCTGGTGCTCGTGACTGTGCCGAAAGCTGCCCTCTTCAGAGCCTTGGTGCTCGTGCGTATGATGTAAATCGTGATGCTCATGGACATGAACATGGATCAGGGGTTGATGCAGATGTTCGTGGCTGTGCGTTTCCCTGAATAATAAATACACCGATCCCAAAAATAAGACGAACGCACCCAGTTGGTAAAAGGTTAACGATTCGCCCATTATAAATGCTAGCATCAAGCCAAAGAAAGGCGCGCTGGAAAAGACCAACTGGGCACGCGTTGCACCCAAACGTTGGGCAGATGTAATATACAGGAAGATGGATAAGCCGTAGGAAAAGGCGCCCAATCCGAGTGCACCAGCCGTTTGGAGCGCATTGGCTGACCATGTTCCAATCAGCAAACCGAGGATCGTATTGAAACTTCCGGCAACGAGTCCCTTCCAAAATGTGACCTGGGCCGGTGAAATCCCATCGATCAGGGCGGTCAGGTTGTTGTCCATGCCCCAGCTCAGGCAACCCAAGGCGATCAAACCGCCAGCCCTGAATCCAGCCGGACCGCCTTCCCAGGCAAGCAGCGATGCGGCGATCAAAACACCCAAACTGGCAAACCAGCCTTTTTTTGTGAGGTGATCTTTGAAAAAGGCATACCCAATAACCGCCGTAGCGACCATTTCCATATTAAGCCACAGCGAAACAGAACCGGCAGCCGCAATCCGTAAGCCGGCCAGCAAGAAAACCGGACCTAATATGCCACCGAAAAGGACCGCCCCGGACAACTTGATCAAATCTTGCCTGCGAATCTGCCATGGCCACTGAAAGTTTTTCTCTTTCACCAGGATCAGGCTGACACCTAGAGCAGCGCCCAGGTAAAGCAAGCCCGCCATTTGAAAATCGTTCAGAAAAGCAAGCAGCGGTTTACCGAATGGTGCAGCAGCCCCAAATAAAAAGGCGGCTAAAAAGGCTGTCAGCAGGCTGAAATTAATTTTCTTTTCCATACCAAGATTTTACTTGATATTCGTAGAAGTATGCCGGTTGGGCAATAGTTACTGGCACCAACAACGATGAGAAGTCTGTCCTCACCGGTATATAAGCCATAGAGGCGACGTCTTCGACGTCGCTCCTACAATATAATTGGAATTTTTTATATATATTAGAGATTTGTCGTGTCAGAAATCAATTTCTTAATGTCTACACCTAAAATAACTTAAACTTGTTGAGGGTTGACACCTTAAACACATCTATTTTCTAAGGTTACACCATCAGGCTGGCATGCCCGTAGAGCTGCTCCCGGATGCGTAAAATCTGCCGCCTAAACCGGTCATCGGTATCCATTAAATCCGTGACCTTCTCACAGGCGTAGATCACCGTGGTATGGTCACGGCCGCCCACAAATTCGCCAATCTGGGGCAGCGAAACGCCCCCTTCTTCGCGCAAGAGATACATTGCCACCTGGCGCGGCAGGGCGACCTCGCGTGTGCGCTCACGGCCCAACAGCCGCTCATTGGAAATACCAAACGCCTGGGAGACGACCTCCAAAACATCCTTCGGCTTCAAGTCCTGCCCGTGCGGGAAGAAGTCGGCCAGGGCTTGCTGCGCCAATTCAAGCGTTAACGGCATGCCGCTCAGGTCTGAAAAAGCCAGCACGCGGTTGAGGGCGCCTTCCAGCTCGCGGATATTGGACTGCACCTTACGGGCGATCATCTCTAAAATATCTGACTGGACGTCCCGCCCGGCGCGCTCCGCCTTGGCACACAAGATCGCCAGCCGTGTTTCAACATCAGGAGGCTGAATGTCAGCGGTCAGACCCCACTCAAAACGTGAGCGTAGGCGCTCTTCCAAGGTGGACAGGGATTTGGGTGACCGATCAGATGAGATCACCAGCTGTTTATTTTGCCCGTGAAGGGTGTTGAAGGTATGGAAAAACTCCTCCTGGGTGGATTCTTTGCCCGCGATGAACTGGATATCATCGATCAGTAAAACATCGACCTGGCGGTATTTTTCCCGGAAAGCTGGGGTGGTATGCGTGCGGATAGCGTTGATCAGGTCGTTGGTGAATTCCTCGGAAGAGACATACAGCACATTCAACCCTGCTGGCTGGCAGGTATTGCCAATCGCGTGCAGCAGGTGGGTTTTACCCAAACCCACACCGCCATACAGGAACAATGGGTTGTAAGCGCGTGCAGGGCTTTCCGCCACCGCCATGCAAGCAGCGTGTGCCAGCCGGTTATCCGAGCCAACCACGAAATTATCAAACCGGTAGCGGCCGTTGATTGTCGGGCTTTCATTGACAGCAGGTTCGACAGCAACCGGAGGTGTTGACGCAAGCGTTTCGGGCTTGCTGTGGTTGGCATTCCAAACTTTGAATTGAGTGGTGACCGTGTTCCCCATCATGCCGGTTAGCAATCGTGCAATGGTCGCGCTCAAGCGATCATCAAGCCAATCACGGGCATAAGCGTTCTTGACACCAATGGTAAAAAGATGTGTTTCCTCATCGAAGCCCAGAAATTCTGCGCTGCTGACCCAGGTATCGAAGGCTGCCTTTGACATTTCTAGTTGAAGTTGACCAAGAACGGCTTGCCAGGCATGTTCTGCGTTCATTGATGATTCCTCTCCGGTGCAAAGCGATGATGGTATGATCTTCGATTGCGACTTGATAAAAAACGCCACTGCCTTTTGATGCTTGTTCAGTGGCGGAAAGATTCGACGACGTTTTAGTCATCCCAACAGCTCGAAACGTGCTATGCCAGTTGAGTGACACTCTCCCGCTCGGTTAGAGTGGTAGTCTTATTCTAACTGAGAATAGCCCGACACTCAACACAATAGGCGCTGAATTTGCTAAAAATATCAGAATCTTTAAGCTGGGCGAGTCTTAAAAAGTATGATTTGTTTGACAAGAATTAAATCCCCAAATTTCGTGTAACCGCAATCCCTTTAGTAGCTCAAAATTCAACCGACCCCCTATATATAGGGGGTATCCAGCAAAAAATATATGATACTCCTGTATTTTGGGTGTGCCCCATAAATTCATACGGGTGAAAATGCTCATATGTTCGGAATTGAGATTCGTAAATTGGAATCAGGGTTTTTAATCCGCGATCATCATGCGAGCTGCGCGCCGACCAATCTCGACCGCGAAATTGGTCCCTCGGTCCCAAGGGTAAACCTGGCTCATGCTGGCAAAATACAACCCCGGGATTGGGGTGCGGATATCAGGGACGTTTTTCGAATGGTTCAGCAAGGGCACCGGCTGGGCGTACTTTGTGCGTGATAACCAGGTCTTGTTGACCCAATCGGGGGTAAAGGCCGGGTTGAAGCGTTCCAGGTGGGGCAAGAAGTGTGCTTCTAACGCCGCCTGGCTCATCTCAAAATAGGCATGGTCTTGGGGGAGATAATCGCCGATGTAAACAATGTGATCGCCGCCAAAGTATTCTGGGGAAAGATAGTTGGTGTGTTCCACCAACGACAAAAACGGGAAACCGGCATTCTTGGGGATGTTGTACCAGTAATACCCTTCTTCAGAAAGGCGATGCTTAAGGGAGAAAGTCATCACGACCGCCCCCATGCTCTTCAATGACAGCAAGCCTTCCAGGTAGGGTTTCGAGAGGTCAGGAGCAATGCGCGCCAGCAGCCCAGGTGAGGTGGTATTCAAGACCTGGTCAAAGGTTTGGTCACCCTCACCATCCACCATCAGCGTAACCCGACCACCTTCAGCAGGGGTGATGGCCGTCACGCGCGCTCCCAGTCTGATCTGCACGCCCATCTGGCGCAGGCGATCTGCCAGCTGATCGCTAAAGGCTTGGAACCCGCCTTCAAAGGTCCCCAGCCGGGTGGTGCGCGCGTGCAGCCTCGCCCACAGCCAGGCCATGTTGACTACCTTGGCATATTCATCACCGAACTTGCCAATCATTAATGGTTCCCACATGGATTCATAAACCTTATCACCCGCCCATTTGCGCATCCACGCGTCCACGGTCGTTTTTTCCAGTGACATCCAATTGCTTGTCAGCCGCAGGTAGAGGCCAACCAGGCCAAAACGGATCTTATTGATCCCCCATCCCAACCCGGGGTAGCGTAAGGCCGCCATGACCGAATCGAAGGGATAAAATTTTCCCTGGTGATACATCACCGTCAGCGGTCGTGGGAAACGCACCTTGTCGGACCAGCCCAACTCGTCAATCAGCCCCAGGATGTACTGATCGGATTGAAACCAGTGGTGATAAAAACGTTCCACACTCCAGTCCCAATGGGGTTCTTTGAAACCTGCTGCCAGCCCGCCGACATACTCAGCCGCTTCATAAACCGTCACAGCCCTACCCGCACCCGCCAAGTCAAAAGCGGCGGAAAGCCCGCCGATCCCCGCACCAATCACTGCCACCTGCGCCTTTTCAGCTTTCATCGCTTTCACCTTTCACCCCGATGGGTTGGTCCACAACAGCTTGGGCTTCGATTTCTTGGATGTCCAGGGTCCATTTCAGGCCTTCACGGATGAAGAAGAAAGCCCCTAACAGCGTAATGGGCAGCCACAAAGCCACCCGCAGCACCAGGGTGAATCCCAAGGCCGGTTCAGAAGCGATCCCAAAGGCTTCTAGCAGGGTCCGACCTGCAGCATCAAAGGTTCCCAGCCCCCCTGGCGCGGCCGGGATCAACAACACCAGGTTGACAAGACCATTCAGCAGCATCAGCTGGCTGAAGTTCAACCCCAACCCCAAGGCCTGGTTGACGCACCAGTAAAGGCCGGTCTCCAGGATCCAGATCATAAAGGTTCCCATGAATACCACCAGGGTATGTTTAGGTGAACGCAGCTGCATCAGCCCATCCAAAAACTGGTCTGCGATTTTGGCGACCGGCGTCCGCAGCCGTTCAGGCAAGATGCGCTGGATGATACCGTGGATCAAGCGATGTGCGGGATGGGGGTACATGGCCACCAAAATGAAAATCGCCAACCCGACCAAAAAGATCCCTGCCACCCAAGCTGCAACACCTCCCAGCTGTGCGAACGAACCAGAAGACAGGCCAATCAATTGACCCAGGTTGAGCAGCACAAATCCCACCACGACCACGGCATCAAAGATGCGCTCAACCACGATCGTCGCCAGGGAAGCAGAAATCGAGATCCCTTCCCGCCGTTTGAGGACGACCGCACGTAAGATCTCACCCATGCGCAAAGGGAACACATCGTTGCCCATATAACCAATGGCAACGATCGGAAACATGGTAGTCAGCGGGATGGGTTTAAGCGGTTTGAGCAAATACCCCCAGCGCCAGGAGCGCATCAGCACCGCCCCAAAGTAAATCGCCAACCCAGGGACCAGCCACCAAAAGCGTACCTGGGTTAGCGTCAGCCACAGTTCATCAAAACGAATTTCCCTGAAGGCAATATACAAAAAAAAGGCGGATATCAACAATCCCAGCCAGATCAGCCAACGTTTATAGGTTGATTTCATAGCTGAGATTCTACCATGTACCCCTGGTTTGAGGTCCGATCAACATTCACAAAACAGGTACCCCCTCAGGCTGCCAGCAGGGGGCCAAAATGGTATACTTCCTCACATGTCATTGATCACGGCCACCAACCTCGCCAAATCCTTCGACCCGGTGGATATCTTTGAAGGCATCTCGCTTTCCATCCCCCAACGTGCGCGTATCGCGATTGTCGGCGCAAACGGTGTGGGGAAGACCACGCTGTTAAGGATATTGATTGGCCAGGATTTCCCCAGTTCGGGTTCCGTTCAGCATGCCAAAGACCTTTCAATCGGCTACCTGCCCCAGGAAGCCACCCTGGTCAGCCAGGGCACGCTGTGGTCTCACTGCCTGGCGGTTTTTGAGGAGATCATCGAGATGCAAGCTGAGCTGGAGGCGTGTATGGCGGCCATGTCTGACCCCGAACAAGCTGAAACTGCCCTGGCAAGGTACGGGGGGCTTGAGCAGTCCTTTGAACAGCGCGGCGGCTACACCTACGAGGTGCAAATCAAACAAACCCTGTCTGGCCTGGGGTTTGACGAACGGGACTATCACCGGCCGATCACCCAGCTTTCGGGTGGTCAGCGCACACGGGCCTTGCTGGCGAAAATTTTATTGGAAAACCCGGACGTGATGATGCTGGATGAACCCACCAACCACCTCGACATCCAGGCGGTGGAATGGCTGGAAGCCTTCCTGAAGGATTGGAACGGCGCCCTGGTGGTGGTCTCCCACGACCGGTATTTCCTGGACCAAGTGGCCAGCACCATCTGGGAGATGACACCGTCAGTAGAAGTCTACCGCGGCAATTATTCGGCATACCTGACCCAGCGTGAAGAACGTTACGCCCGCCGGCTGGCGGAATATGAAGCTCAAACTGCCTTCATTGAGAAGGAACAGGAGTTCATCCGGCGCAATATCGCCGGTCAAAACACCAACCAGGCCAAAGGACGCCAACGCCGCCTGGAGCGTCTGCTGGAGGATGCCCGCTTAGCCCCGCCGCCCAACGAGCCGCGCCGCATGCACATCCGCCTCAACACCCAGGGCCGCTCAGGCGACCTGGTGCTGCGCACCCATAACTTGCAGGTGGGTTACCACGATGAAGGCCAGCCGTTGTTCGACTGCCCGGATTTGATCCTGCAGCGCCAGGAGTGCGCTGCCATCATTGGGCCCAACGGTGCCGGAAAAACCACTTTTCTAAAAACCATCCTGGAACAAACCCCGCCCTACACCGGCAAGACCCAGTTAGGCGCCAGCCTGGTAATCGGGTACTTCGCCCAAGCCCATGAAGGGCTGAACCCGAATAAAAGCTTGATGGATGAAATTCAGGGCGTGGCGCCTAACATGCTTCCAGCGGAGATCCGCCATTACCTGGCCAAATTCCTTTTCACCGGTGATGATGTGTTCCGCAAAGTGAGCACCCTTTCCGGCGGGGAACGCGGTCGCCTGGCGCTGGCCAAGCTCTCCCTGTCAGACGCCAACTTGCTGCTGCTGGATGAGCCCACCAATCACCTCGATCTGCCGACCCAGGAGGTGCTCGAATCGGTGCTGTCAAACTTCCCGGGAACCATTTTACTGGTCTCGCATGACCGCTATCTGATCGACTCTTTAGCGTCACAAATTTGGGAGGTTGACCCCCAGGGGAAGACCTTACACGTGTTCAAAGGTTCATACACCCAGTACAAAGCGCACACGCTCAAACTGCAGGAGCTCCAATCAGGCGATGGCAGCGGGGAGAGCAAAGCTGCAAAACGCGCGACGAAAAGTGTCCCAGGTCAAAGCCCGACCAGAACCCTCTCCAAGCATGAGCGCAAGGTGATCCAGGCCCGCCTGGCCATCATTGAGAAGCGTATCCAAGCCCTCGAAATAGACCAGGCCCACATCTCCAGCGTCCTGGAAAACCCGCCCTCCGACGCCAATGAAGTCTTGCGCTTGGGAGAGGCATACGTGGCTTTGCAAAAGCAGGTCGAAGACCTGCTGGTTGAATGGAGCGCCCTGGGAGAAAAACTTGCATCGTGATAGCTGAAAGATGATAGAACAAAATATTGATTTCCATCCTATAAAATAAACCTTAGACGAATAAAAACCTGATTATCAAACATAGAATCGGAAAGTAGGGGCTAAGCATGCTTCGCCCCTACAGTATCAGAATAATCAATTTTATTATCAACACAATTAGAATTTAATTTTTTCTAAGACCTCGTTATTCCATCTATTTCTCTAGACTCTCAAACCTTCTTTTATGAAACCGAACAATTTAGTTGTATAATACACGAATTGCGCTCAGTAGAAGATCGCTTAGCTGTTTAGAAAATAACACCACTGCATAATCCCGTAAATGGGTCAACCTTGTGGAAAAGTCTGTTCTAAGCCAGTAAAGGAAATCCATGCCAGAACCCATCATCCAGGTGAAGCACCTGACCAAGGTCTACCGGGTTCCCGAACGTGCTCCCGGGCTAGGTGCATCCGTCCGCAGCCTACTTAAACCGCACTACAGTGACATCCCAGCCGTGACCGACATCAGCTTTACCGTTGAGCCCGGTGAAATCGTCGGTTTGATCGGCCCCAACGGCGCGGGCAAAACCACCACGCTGAAAATGCTCTCCGGGTTGCTCTATCCTACCAGCGGCGATGCCCAGGTAGCAGGCTACACACCCTGGCAGCGCCAGCCGGACTACCTGCGCCGGATCAGCATGGTGATGGGCAACCGCAGCGCCTTGAACTGGGACATCCCTCCGCTGGATAGCTTTCGCGTCCTCTCGCAGATCTACCGCGTGCCGCCGGATCAATACCGCCAAATCCTGGATGAGCTGATCGCCACCCTTGATATGGACGCGCTGCTCAAAAAGCCAGTGCGCAACCTCTCATTGGGTGAACGGATGAAATGCGAATTGGTGGCTGGGCTGCTCTACCAGCCGGATATCCTGTTCCTAGACGAGCCCACCCTGGGTCTGGATGTGGCCATGCAGCGCCGCCTGCGAACCTTTCTCAAAACCTTTAACCAGCAGCACACCGTAACGGTCATCCTCACCAGCCACTACATGGCGGATGTGACCGCCCTCTGCCCCCGGGTGATGTTGATCCATCACGGGAGCCTGATTTACGACGGTGCGCTCCAAACCCTGGCCGCCAGGCTGGCGCCTTTCAAACTGGTGCGGCTCCAATTCAGCGCACCGGTGGAAAATTTTGATGACTTTGTGGCGCAGTGGCCGGCGGTAGAACAGCTCCCCATGGAAAACGGCTTGCGCATCTTGCGAGTGCCCCGCGCCGATGTACCCCAGGTGACCGCCAGGCTGCTTGAAAGCCTGCCAGTGGCCGACCTGGCTGTAGAAGACCCGCCGATTGAAGCCGTGATTGACCAGATCTACGCCGAAGGGGTTTTATGAACCACCGCGGTGGTTGGGCCCTGATCCAAAATACCTGGCAATCGTGGATCCAGCATCGGGGCTTCTTCTTTTTGCTGGCCTTTGGCTGGATGCTGCCGCTGCTGGTGTACTTGTTCATTTGGTCAGCAGCGGCCAGTGATGGGGCTATCGCCGGGCTGACCCAGGAATCCCTGGCCGGCTACTACCTGATCCTGATCCTGACCAACCAGCTCACCTATGCCACCACCAACTGGACTGTCGGCGACAACATCCGCTATGGGCAAATCAGCCGCTGGCTCCTGCAGCCGATGTCGCCCATTTACCACGCCCTCTCCCAGGAGATTGCCGGCAAAGTGGTGTTCATGCTGTTCTCTGTTCCCATCACCGCCCTGCTGGCGCTGATCATCCGCCCACAATTCAACCTGTCCTGGGGGCAAGCGCTGCAGTTTCTGCCGGCCATTGTCTTGGCCTGGGGGTTACGCTTCTTCTGGGGTTACTGGCTGGCTTTGCTGGCCTTTTGGGTCACCCGGGCTGATTCGCTGCTGGCATTACAGGACTCGCTGATCTTTCTGTTGGGCGGGCACCTGGCACCCTTCGCCCTGTTACCCCCGGGGATGCAAACCTTAGCCCGCCTGCTGCCCTTTCGCTACATGTCTGCCTTCCCGGTCGAGGTGCTGACAGGTCAGCTTGGGGTGCAAGAAACCCTGACGGGCTTGGCCATCCAACTCGGCTGGACCGTCTTAGCCATTGTGCTCTACCGTTGGGTGTGGACGCGCGGCATCCGGCACTATGAAGCCGTTGGAGGGTAAACGATGCGTTATCTCAAGTTGATCGGCGCTTTTTTCAAGATCTCCAGCCAGGCAGAGCTTGCCTACCGGGTGAATTTTTTCATCCGCCTGCTCCATTCAGGGTTGAACTTGCTGACTGGCGTCCTCAGCCTGGTCGTGATCTTCAACCAGGTTGAGGTCATCAAGGGTTGGGATATGCCGGCTGCTTTGGCATTACTGGGTGTATATTTGCTGCTGGGCGCCCTGCGCGGGCTGTTCATCGGGCCCAGCCTTGAATCCGTCGCAGGGATGGACGGCGAAATCTGGACGGGGACTTATGACTTCACCTTATTGCGCCCGGTAGATCAGCAATTCCTGATCAGCGTCCGCCACTGGCGTATCTTCGCCCTGGTCGACCTAGCTATGGCCCTGGGCTTGCTGATCTACGCACTGGTCACCCTGGGCACGCAGCTGACCATCGGTATGCTGCTCAGCTTCACCCTGACCCTGCTGGCCGGGGTGATCCTGCTTTACGCGGCCCTGCTGGCGTTTTCCGCCCTCGTCTTTTGGAACCCGAGCTTCCTGTTCACCTGGGTCATCAATGATCTATTTCAACTAGCTCGCTACCCGGTCGGGCTGTACCCGGGCTGGCTGCGCCTGGTGCTGACCTGGGTCATCCCGGTAGGTTTGATGACCACCATCCCAGCCCAGGCCCTGGTGGGAACCCTTTCCCCCTTAATGCTGCTCCTGACGCTGGCCTTCACCCTGGCGGCCTTCCTGGGCGCCACCTGGTTGTTCCGCCAGGGGCTGAAAAGATACACCAGTGCCTCCAGCTGAGGTCGATCAACCGCTCCTTTCCTTGGCAATTGTCATAATGGGGGGATACATGTATGATTAAGGCATTGTTATCGTCATCAACCGGAGATTTCATTGTGCGCAAGTTCGGAAAAATTATCATCCCAGCATTGATCCTTATGGTCCTGGCCTTATCTCCAACACCTGTTGAGAGCCAGACTGCGCTGGTGGGGGTGCGCCTCCCGGCAATGGCTCAGCAGTTACCACCCTCCGTACTGTCGGTTGCTGAGATCGTAATCGACTATGGATCTTTCACCTGGACGGTGCTTTCTCCGGCAGACCTGGCAAAGCTGGATGATGCCGGGACCCCATACCAGCCCTATCCCAGTCCCTACGCCCT
Source organism: Candidatus Brevefilum sp. (assembly GCA_019428905.1). GTDB lineage: Bacteria > Chloroflexota > Anaerolineae > Anaerolineales > Anaerolineaceae > Brevifilum. The sequence goes on along the minus strand of JAHYJN010000042.1, from coordinate 7,378 downwards.
GACCTTGGGCGGCCAAACCTTTGATCCGCTGCTTGCCCCACCGCAGTTCCCCCCGGAATTCATGACAGAACCTGCTGCCGGCGGACCCGGACTGCAACTGGTGCAGTTCCATGGGCCGACCAAGCCTGCCTGGCTGGATGCCCTCGCAACCGCAGGGCTGGAGATCGTGCAGTACATCCACCCCTTCACCTACGTGGTGTGGGGGGAATCAGCCACTGCAGCCAGCCAGGCCAGTCGCGATTTTGTGCGCTGGACGGGGGATTACCTGCCTGCATATGCCCTCCAGGCGCATAGCCGGATCTCGCAGGGCGAAACCAGCCATGTGCGCATCCTGGTTTATCCCCAAGCCGGTTTAACCCAGACCATCCAGGCGGTTGAAGCCCTGGGCGCGTCGGTCCTGGGCGCCAGCGTTGGACAGGACCCCACCTTTGACTTGCTCACCTGCCTGCTGCCAACGGACCAGGTCCAGGCGGCCGCAGCCCTGCCTGGGGTGTACACCCTCCAGCCGGTGCCAACCGACGGCGGGAACCGGGGTGAGATGAGCAACCAGGTCAATGCGGACAACCTCGACAGCAGCAATTTAGCCTTCCCTGGCTACCTAAACTGGCTAGGCCGGATCGGGCTTTCAGGGCAGGGCGTGATCATTGCCAATGTCGATAGCGGCCTCGACCAGAACCATCCCGACCTGGTTAACCGTGTGCTGCCCTGCAGCGGGACCACCTGCGGCGATGAGACAGCCAGCGGTCACGGCACCCACACCGCCGGCATCATGGCCGGGGATGGGTCTTCCGGCGTGATCGACAGTTTTGGCTTCCTGCGCGGCCTGGGCATGGCGCCAGGGGCCAACCTGGTCGAGCAGCTGTATTCCCCCACCTACACCGATCAGGGCGGAATGCTGACCCTGATGACCGAATCCTATCGCAACGGGGCGGTCATCTCCGGCAACAGTTGGGGACCATCCGGCACAGCCTTGGGCTATGACACTGATACCCGCTGGGTCGATATTGGCGTGCGCGATGCCGACCCGGATACGCCGGGAGATCAGCCCCTGAGCTATGTGCTCTCAGTCATGAACGGCTACGGCGGCACCTCATCCCAGGGCACACCGGACGAGGCCAAGAACACCCTCAGCGTGGGCTCCACGATCATGCAATACGGGGATGGGCACCAAAATCTGAATAACAACAACCTCTCACTCAACACCGCTCACGGGCCAGCCCTGGATGGGCGCCAGATCCCCCACCTGGTGGCGCCGGGGTGTTACATCGATTCGACCAACTATTCGGGGTCAGCCTACCTGCTGAGTTGCGGCACCAGCATGGCCTCCCCCCATGTCAGCGGCACGGCTGCTTTATTCTTCGAGAAGTATCGCCAGCAATTTGGTTCGGATCCCAGTCCAGCCCTGGTCAAAGCCGCTTTCCTGCCGGTCGCCCATGACTTAGCCGGCAACCTCGATGCGGATGGTGCCGTGATGGGCCATCCCTTCGATTCAAAGCAAGGCTGGGGACGGCTGAATGCCGCTGCGGTATTAAATTTCCCGGGAGAAGTGCACTACTTCGACCAGGAAGTGGTCTTTAACGCAACCGGCCAGACATGGACACAGGACATCACCCTCACCTCGCCGGCACCTTCCCTGAAGGTCATGCTGGCCTGGACGGATGCCCCGGGTCACGGCCTGGGGGGCGCCACGCCCGCCTGGGTCAACGACCTTGACCTATCGATCCAGATCGACGGGCAAACCTATTACGGCAACAACTTCAGCCTAGATGGCTTCTCAGTTCCCGGCGGAACGCCGGACGGGATGAACAACACCGAAGGCCTGTTCCTGGCGGATTTGCCCGGGGGTACCTATACCCTGACAGTCGCTGCGGCGAACATCAGCGGTGACGGTGTTCCCAGCCTCGTAGGGGATACCGACCAGGATTTTGCCCTGGCGATCTACATCCCTGACATCCCACAGGTGGAACCCCGCTTTACGTATATTATTTTCCCGATATTCTTCCGCTAAGCCGATGTGGGAACCACGCCGGTCAAAAAACCGTCATAACCTCATGTACATAAAAAAACCTTCACCCCAGCAAACTTCACACCCAAACCATCGGCGCGCAAACCATTGGCAGGCGTTGATCATCCTGCTAGTAAGCTTGGCGTTGGCAGGCTGTCATCTTCCCCAAGCCACCCCCACCGACCAGGTTGATCCAGCCCAGCGTCTGACCGAGGTGGCGGGCATCCTCAACCCGGATAGCCCCGGCACGCCCACACCCCTGTCCCTGCCCACAGCAGGCGTGTCCGGCGTCACCCCGCCCCCCAGCCCCCTTGAACACATGGATGGTTACCTGGTCTACACCATCCAGCAGGGCGACACCCTCCCCGCCTTGGCGGGGCGCTTTGGCGTCACAGAAGATCAATTCCTGATTGGGGGAATGATCACAGGTATGGGGCTCTTACCGATCGGCATGCAGATACAGCTTGCCGATGCCCTGCAAAACGTCCTGCCCTTCCCAAACCCGATCCTGCCGGATAGCGAAGTGATCTATGGCCCTTCGGTGAACGGTTTTGATGCCGCGGCCTACATCATTGAAGCGGGTGGGTTCTTGGCGGGCTATGCCGAAAACGCCAGGGGGGAGATGATGACCGGGCCCGAGATCGTTCAGCGCGTCGCTATCGAAACCAGCACCAACCCGCGGCTGCTGCTGGCCTTCCTCGAATACCGGTCAGGCTGGGTTTTGGGGCACCCGCCAAACGCCTCAAACAACCGCTACCCCATCGGATACAATGCGGTCGATTCCGGGCTGTACAACGAGTTAATGATCAGTGCCCGGCTGCTGGCTCAGGGGTTTTATGGCTGGCGGGACGGCAGCCAGGTTGAGGTAAGCTTTAGAGATGGCAAACGGGGTCGGCTCTCACCCGGGTTAAATGCCGGCAGCACCGCCCTGATGAACTTATTCGCTGCCCTGCATGAACAGCGGGCTTGGGAAGGGCAGCTGTACGGCGAGGTTTCCTTCCTGGATTTTTACCAGGCCATGTTTGGCGATTTCTGGTCCCGGGCGGCGACGGTTGAACCCTACTTACGCGCCACCGACCGCCAGCCCGAGCTGGTCCTGCCCTTCGCCCCGGGTGAGTCCTGGAGCCTGACGGCCGGTCCGCACATCACCTGGCAGACGGGCACCCCGCGCGGTGCGCTGGATTTTGCGCCCATCACCGGTGAACCCAGCTGTGCAGTTTCATTTCGCTGGGTGACCGCCTCTGCGCCAGGGCTGGTCGTGCGGGCAGAACGCGGGGTGGTCGCCCTTGATCTGGACGGGGATGGCGACGAGGGCACCGGGTGGGTGCTGGTCTACATGCACATTGCGGAAAAAGACCGCGCCTGGGCCGGCACCTGGATTGAAAGGGATGCGCCCATCGGTCACCCCTCATGTGAGGGCGGGCGGGCGACCGGCACGCATGTGCACCTGGCGCGCAAGTTCAACGGCGAATGGCTCGGTGTGGGTGAGCCTTTCCCGTTTGTGATCAGCGGTTGGCGCGCCTATGCGGGCGCAGCCCGTTATGAGGGCTTTCTGCAAAAGGGGGAAGCGATCGTCACCTCACGGCCGAACGGCGCTGCGGGCTCGACCATCATCCGCGAGGATTAACCCCCGTTAATTTTGGCTAAACCTTGCGACTGCCAGGCCAGACCTGAAACCTTTCCAGTTTCCCCCAGTAAACGCGGCAGCAATCCTTCCAACCCAGCTGGCGGACCGCTGGTGAAAAACTGCAGCTCACCGGCCACCTTAACCGGGTTGAGCCAGGCATGCTCTGCCAGCAAACGCTGGGTCTGCCGGGCAATCGCCGGTGCGGGATCGATCGTGCGCACCTCCGGACCAGTGATGGCTTGGATGACCGGGATCACAAACGGGTAGTGGGTGCAGCCCAGTACAACTGTATCGACCCCCTCAGCCAGCATCGGGGAGAGCACACCTTCCAGGATGGCACGGATGGCAGGGCTTTCCAAATCCCCCCGCTCAATTTCCTCAACCAGGCCCGGGCAGGTGCTCTGGAAGATTTCAATACCCTTGGCAAAGCGGTCCACCAGGGCGGCATACAGGTCGCCGGAAAAGGTGGTCGGCGTGGCCAGCACGCCCACCCGGCCCGAGTGGGTCACCGCTGCCGCGGGTTTGACCGCCGGTTCCATCCCTACAAAGGGGACTTCGGGATAGCGCACCCGCAGGTCGTGCAGCGCGGCGGCTGAAGCCGTATTGCAGGCCACCACGATCAGCTTGGCGCCATGCCCCAGCAAAAAATCCGTTATCCCGAATGAAAAATCCCGGATGTGCGCTTTTTGGCGCGGGCCGTAGGGGATATGCGCCTGGTCAGCCAGGTACAGGACATGCTCGTGGGGGAGCAGCTCGCGGATGGCGCGCAACACCGACAGCCCGCCCACCCCTGAATCAAAGGCGCCGATTGGTTGGTGAGACGAAATTTCACTTTGCATCGGCTAAATTGTATCACTCATTAGTTGTCGAATGGGTTGGCGACGACAATTATACAGCCAATACAGGATTGAAATCAAATGGTTAAAAACAAAATGACATCATGGATCAACCCACCGACATTCATATATTTTTAGCGGTGAATGGTGGGTTGATCCTATTTTCAAATTTCTTTCAATTTGCATGCGGTACAAAACAGTATTGATGAATCACTATTTTTCGCCAACCCACCCCACAAAAAAGTTGATTCAACTACCCACGAATAACCATCTTCTATGCATTGTGAATGTGGCGTAGTGAATGATCCTTACATGAGGTTGGCCTGGAAGACACTTGTACTTAGGGCTTGTCTTCGGGCCTAAATCCTATTTCTGATCAGGAGATCCTTGGAAACAAAGGGAGTTGGACTATATTTCTTGTTAATCTATACAAAGGCTCTTCAATAATGCGGCAACCCGCTCGAAGGCATCTCTTTGAATTATCATTTTCGTCTCTGGATCACTTTCCGCTAGGAAATCTGTAATAAATACCGGTCCAACATGCTCAGGTGAAGCAAATTTTTCTTTTAATATTCTTAAACCTTCATCAACTAATTTGTTTGAAGGAAATGCCTTAAAGGCTAAAACTAATGCCCGATGTCCTCCTGGATAATTACGCATGCAATAATAAATATCATAGGCATCCTTTTCCTTCATTCGCCCATTTAATGCCTGAGCTTTCATCATAAGGAAAGGAACAATGGATGCTACCTGTATTGTCACCTGATCTATTGCGCCATTTGGAAGCTCACCAGTGATCTTCACGGGTATGGTTTGGATAAATGCAAGATCACATGCCCGGGCTTTTCTCGGCTGTAAATCCTGAACCCGCTGCGTCCGATGTTTATTGCCAGTTCCACCATATTCACCTGCCAAGAAATCAACCTTTACTTTACTCGGTTTTCCTTCGATGACGACATCGCGAGAATATGTAAAAGGTTGTTCTTCAGGAGAATATCCCCTTTCAACTAACAACGACTTAATCGTTCGATAATCAATTTCATGAATTTTGTGCTGATCTAGGGCAATATCGACATCAATTGATCCAATATGGGGCTCTGGTTGATTTCTTAATATTAAACCGGGAACAGAACCGCCTACAACAACAAATCCATCAGCATAGGCATGCAATAAATGAGCGATTTCTAGCAGAACGCTGTTTGCTGCATTGACTAACCTGGAATCATATTGTTCTTTTGATGTTCCCATTGTTTTTGAATGACCTCCGCAAAAAGGAAACTGGCTGCTTCCTCACCGCGTCCTCGTATTTGCATCAAATCTAAATAAATCTGAACCGGCGAAACTAAATTAAGACCTTGAACTTTAGCTCGATTCCAAAAAACACCGGGGTCATAAGGATTGATCAGATTAACATTTGCACCACTACTCACACTTTTTAATCCAGCCTCTCTGGCAACCTCCAGAACATCTTGGTTAATAAAGATTGTTGACTTTTGACTTTTTACCATCGGTGCCAGATAATTAGCAGCAGAAAAACACGTTAACGCTGAAATAATGTTCTTTTTATCACAAATTTCAAGAACTCGGGTTTCTGCTTCGGTTAAGGGTTCCAGTGTGTAAAAATCATACTGCTCATGCTTTTGGATATCATAGTGATTCACCCAATTAATAAGTAATTCTTGAGGATTTGATAAAGAGAATCCCACTTCATGGTGTTTGACCCATTCTTCTTCTTCTAATTTTCTACGTATATGCGTGATCATTCCCATGCTGATATCGGCTTCTTCAGCTAAATTTTTTGTTTTCCAAATTTTATAGGGATAGGTTAATAACACTCGCAAGACTCTTTCAGTTTTTGGTGCATAAAGATTGGTCAGGCCGGTTTCAACTTTATATTTATTTGGCATATTTTCCTGGCTGAGAAAAATTGAGTTAAATGCGATCCAAAAATTACCAGAAAGATCAACATAACCGATATTAGCTTCTTTACACATCTCAGCAGAACGTGTGGAAATATAAGGGGCAACCACAATGCCATAAGACTGAGGGTTTTCACGTAAAATTATTAGCAACTGATTAATGGCATTACGAATCCGTTTAGGAGTTCCCAGGCTTGTAAGCTCAACGATAACTTCTTTTTCAATATTGTTGCCCTGAAAGAGAAGTACCGCGTCTACAGTTGTCTGTTTCTTCACCCGTTCAAGTTTTATCTCACCATCTGGGATTTTAGAAAAACAACTCTTTAGAGTTTCTAAATAGTTCTGTTCGATTTTATCGGATTTTAACAAAATTACCTCTTTTAATGATCATTAAAACACATCTTCTTATTAAAATCAAGGGCAGATCTAGATGTTTTTTGATCAACATGCGTAGGGCAGCTTGGCGGGAGATACATCATTACCCTACTTCCGAGGTATTTTTAGGATATCAAAGACCAACCAACCCGCCTTACAGCCAAAATTGTATTGCCCATTCGTTGCAGAGAGGCATAGCGGCGAAAACATATATGCTAACGCCTTATTGAAGACATCTTCTTTAATATGCTTCACCTTTCAGCCCAAGCCACCCAACAATATCCGGCTTATTTTTGCTCATTCATCCAGGCGCATCAAGCCATACCATTTTGCCAGCGCGATCGCCGCCCGGTATTCCTCAGAACGGATACGCCGGTTGAGCTCGGGGTAATCCCAGGCATGAAATGCCGGACGGTACTGCGCCATGATGTTGAGGTAAACGTTTTTCGACACCTCTTCCGCCAGGAATTTAAACACCGAAGCGCTGCCCGCCAACCCACCCGGCAGCACCAGGTGACGTACCAGCAAGCCCCGCCGGGCGATCCCATCTTCATCCAACATCAGATCCCCCACCTGGCGCTGCATCTCCAGCACCGCCGCTTGGTTGACCTGGGGG
>JAHYJN010000041.1 GCA_019428905.1 Candidatus Brevefilum sp. | reverse complement strand
GAAGTTGGGGGATAAACCATCCGGCATCGATCACTGCCGGTACCAATCCAATTAACACCGGGGAATCCGTCAGTGTACTGGCAAAAACAGGGATGATCGTGCTGACAGAAACAAAACTATCTCCCAAAAGCCAAAAGATGCTGTCTGTAAAGTTAGTCGTGAAATTATGCCTGAAATTCTGACGAACTTCAGAGTTGATGGGCAGATCAGTTGGTAAGCGCAGAAAGCTTTTTATCGCATGGGTGAGCCGCATGTGAAAGGTGTCCTTAGGATGTTCTTCCTGCCTGGTAGCGAGTCCATAAGTCTGCCAGGGCTGATTCCAGTCGCTCTCCTAGTTGTGGACCTTGAGCGGTTGTGACATCGTCTGCGTTGTCTAAAACGCTGTAAGGCACCTCGATACCTTTAATGGTGATTGTTTCAGAATGATCACGGATAATATCGTGCCAGTCTGTGTCTCGATACATTTTTTCCAGTTTTTCATCCGGCAATCCATGCTCCAAAATGCTGTCAGGCCGATCCGGGTTAAATCTTTGGCGGTTTTTCCGCAATGATTCTTCCCAGGGGACGTCAATATACAGGATTGCCAGTTGGGTTAGAACTTCTTTTGACAGATGTTCGAATGCCCGTTTGAACCCTCCATGTTCGGATCCGCGAGAAAACTCTAAGATAACGGTATCTCCAGCGAAATCTCTCATCATCTTCTGGTATTCAAGGCAGATGCGTTCGATCAACAAATCCCACAAATATGGATACTTGAAGTAACCTTCTGGTGTGGTGTGCAAACGCGGGTACCCCATCTGTTCAAGCAGCGCATCCTCTTCAAACCAGGTCCAAAGCATGGGAAAATCATCGATTTCATCAAACTTGCCGATGTGGAACCGGCTCAAACGTTCGTCCACAGGGGTCTTTTTGAGGTAGTTAATCACCTCACTTTTTCCTGCCGCGGGTCTGGCAATTAGCAGCAAAATGTCAAATTTATTCATCAGAGCCTGCCTGTCTTTGGTAGAAATTTCCGTCTAAATATACCCTATTTTTGTTTATTGAAAATACGGGGTGCAAAATTACTCAGGCTACGCCACATCCAGGGACGAAATTTATAGTTGCTTAAGGTTAGATAGACAGGTTTTTCGGGTAAAATTGCTGGTGTTAATTAGAAAATTTGTAACTACTCAGCGTACAAGGGAACAAGCACCCCCCCCCCACCCTTTAACAGCAGTGCTACCCGAGCAGTTACAAAAATTTAGCATGATGGAGTCACTGTGGAGTGTAAAAAAGAACAAAACCTCAAGAATTGTAACTGTTCCTATTCACCCTGTTCACGTAAGGGCGTCTGCTGCGATTGCATCCGATATCATTTGAGCATGCGCCAATTGCCAGGCTGTGCTTTCCCTGATTCAGCAGAAGCGACCTATGACCGGTCCTTTGAGCATTTTGCAAGGTTAGTCAGTACGGGTAAGGTGTAAATTCATTCGTTGCTTGATCGAAATTTATGTATGTACTTCTGGATTGTGGATCGCAAACCAGAAATTAGGATATCCGAATAGAAGCAGGTGTTATGAATCAACAAGAACGTGAATTGCGAGAAGAGTTGGTTGAATTTTCCAACCGATTATCCTTGCGTGGCCTCATTCGTGGGTCAAGCGGTAACATCTCAAGTCGTTTGGATGACCATCTTATCCTGATCACGCCTACCCGGTTGCCCAAAGGCTACCTGCGTGAATCCGATATCGTGGTCATCGACGAGAACGGGGCGACAGTCCGGGGGGATCATCCCCCATCGATGGATACCGAATTTCATTTAGCAGCTTATCAAGCCCGACCAGATGCCCAAGCGGCGATTCATGCGCACCCAGTGATCACAACGGCTTTTTCGTTGGTTGGTAAGTCAATCATAAATGGTGTTTTACCTGAATTTGATCTCTTGTTTCCCAAAGGCGTGCCTGTTGTGCCCTACAAACCACAAGCAACGCATGAGCTTTCGGAAATTTGTGGAAGTTACATAGCCCAGCATGATATTGTGATTCTGTCGCACCATGGGACGCTGGCAGTGGGTCACAGCCTGATGATGGCCTGGATGCTGACAGAGCACCTGGAGACTTGTTACGAAGTGTCCTTTTATGCTGAGTGTCTCAAAGGTGATCATGCCTTATCGGAAAACCAGGCCAACCTGCTGCGCGAGCTTAACAAACAAAACAAATCAAAGGGATAGACTTTTCCTTTGTAATAGAGTGTTACCCTAAGACACCTGATCGTTCCAATATCACTGGGGCAAACTCAGGAAAAAGCCCCAGTTCCCAAAACAAATCCAAAATTGTGTATCTTGAACGATACCATGAGCCATATAACAACGCTTGCAAAGCATCTTCAGGTGTTCGTTGAATTTCGGAAAGTTTGGTGAAGCCACCCGAAACCGTCATCGCATCTTTGATCTTCTCTGCAGGCATTAAATACGGTTGGAGACCCTTCCAAAGTGATTCCCACGATTGGATAATATGTGAGATATAGCTGGGAAAATCTTCATCTGGGATGCGTTTTTTAGATACAACCTGATCAAAAACCTTGCTGTAACCTCTAAAAATGCGATCCGTTTCAGCCTGGATATCACTTAATGATAACCGGCGTCTTTGGATTTCATCGACATCAATTGTCGCAGGATCGGTCTCTGATAAAATTTCAAAAGCCGTGCTCATAATAATCGTCCCTATTCCCACCTGCTCCCCGTGCAGGTTCTTCGGTTTCCCAAACACTTCATGCTGAAAATCGAAGAAGTGCGAAAGGATGTGTTCTGAGCCTGAGGATGGTGAGGTCTCACCATCTAATATCGTCATCGAATACCCTGAGACCAGGATCGCATCGCTCAACTTTTGCATAGCATCCAGGTCTCCAGCGCGTATTTTAGGAATAGCTGGTAAGTAGGCGTCTTGAAAACGACTCATCATCTCGAATGGAACCGGGCAAAAGTACGTCCCGCGAATCAGGTTCGAGAGTTTCCAATCTGCGTTGGCCACCTGGCGGGCAAGGAGATCGCCGATGCCAGCGCAGGTCATCGTATGGGGTGCGGATGCCAATAAAGTTGCATCCATCAACACGCCTTGGGCTGTCTCCAGCCAATGGGTGGATTTGACTTTATCTTTTGTCATTGTTCCGGTGATGGATGTGTAGGCATTCATCGAGGCAGCCGTCCCCATTAGCAAAAATGGCAGGTGACACTTTGTCGCAATCCATTTGGTCAGATCACAGATCACACCCGAACCAACCCCGATCAGGAAATCGATGTTTGCTGGCATACCATCAGCAGCTTCATCCCCGATCTCCGTCGAAGCTTCTAAAAGCAAGCCGTGCTCACCCAAAGGAAACCGCGTGTAAGAAATGGCCAGCTGATCAAAAGGGCTGAAGAAAAGTGCGTTGATTTTCGCTTCAATATGCCGGTCATAGATGATTCCGATGTTATAAGTTTGATTTGGTAGTAGTAAATCTATAATTTCAGGAAGCGAGCTGATCAAATTTTGACCAGATTGAACAATATTAATCGGAATTCTGTGCTCTCGACCACATTCTGAACAATGAAAAACGGTTTTTCCATATTGTGAAGGCGTGAGTGAATAATAAGCCGCGAGATCAGTAATCTGTTGCATGTTTATCCTTTCAATGTAATGACTTGGTAATTTTACCCGGCTTAATAAATTTCCGCCCCGTTCGTAAATCAAACGACAGGAAATGAATTCAAGAAATCCTGCCAATTATTAAGAACTAACTTGGGAAAAAACGAATTTTTGTAAGCAAGTTGATGAATTGATGATCGTTCAAATTTACAACACTTTGGGGAGATGTGTTTCTAGAAGGATCAAATTTTACTTTCCCGATTTGAACGCCACACCAATCCCTTCCCTACTAGGAATTTGGACCGTGCATTTATCGTCAAGTGTCATCCCCTCGAAAGGATCATTTGTGATCAGAGCTGAAGCGTCAAGATCCAACCACTCTGCAAAGCCGCTTAAATGCGCCATTGCAGTGGTGCCGATGGCTGTTTCAATCATACATCCCAGCATTACTTTCATTTCTAGCTGAAGCGCTCGTCTGATCATTTTAAGTGCTGGCGCGAGCCCCCCAACTTTCATCAACTTGATATTTACGCCTGTGACACCTGCTGCGCCTAATTCTTCAATATTTTTCATCGATTGAACGGACTCATCGGCGACAATCTGGATCTTTGTTGCAGACTGCAGCTTACCCATCCCATAAAAATCTTCTTTTTGCAGTGGTTGTTCGAGCAATTCGATTTTATTGGCTTCTAGATCCGGAAGATAGCGCAGGGCTTCATCCACAGTCCAACCACCATTGGCATCCACCCATAATCTCGCATCCTGCCTTGCTTCTCGAATTTTTGATAAACGGTCCATATCCAGGTCGTCACTTCCCAGCTTGATCTTTATAATTGGAAATTTCGCAACCTGTGCTGCCATAATTGCCATTTCTTTGGGTGTATCCAATGCAATGGTGAATGAACTTGTTTTTGGTTTGGGATAAGGCAGCCCTAATAATTGGTAGATTGGTATATGATGAAGGCGCGCAATTCGATCATGAAAAGCCAGATCCAGTGCGCACCGCGCGGGAGCAGGACCAGGTCCAATTTCACTGATCCAGTCGGATATCTCTTCGCAGTTTTCCGGAAAATCTTTTCGAGTCTCTGCAGCCTGTTGCCAAAAAGATTCCATCTGATCTTGTTTGACACCATAATATGGCGGGATCGTGCCTTCTCCCCATCCCGTGTCTCTTTCCAACCTGATCCAGTAAGCTTGCCGCTCTTCACTAACCCCATAAGAAATGCGAAAGGGATTTCGGAGTTGTAAGGTGATTTTTTCCCAGGTTAATCGTGATTCCATAATTTATTGAAAATTCGTTTATCCGATCATCCTAACCAACAAGAAGGATCCAATGATTACTGAGGAGGTTCAGCATAGTGACAGGCAACGTAATGGTCTGGTTCCAGTTCTCGGTATTCAGGCTCGGATTGAAAGCACAAATCTGTGGCAATTGGACATCTAGTATTGAAATTACATCCTTGAGGTGGGTTCAAAGGGCTGGGGATATCACCTTTGAGAATGATACGTTCTCTTCGGCTGCTCAATTCTGGGTCTGGTATGGGAACAGCAGACATTAATGCCTTTGTATAAGGATGTAGCGGTCGTAAATAGATGCTATTGCGATCCGCTAATTCCATGATCTTCCCAAGATACATGACAACCATGCGGTCGCTGATATGGCGAACCATGCTCAGGTCATGCGCAATAAACAAGTAAGTTAAACCAAGTTTGTTTTGAAGTTCTTCAAGCAGGTTCACAACCTGGGCTTGAATGGAAACGTCTAATGACGAGATGGGTTCGTCGCATACCACCAGGTCTGGACTGACTGCCAGTGCCCTGGCGATTCCGATGCGCTGCCGTTGCCCACCTGAGAATTCATGCGGGTAGCGGTTGACGAAATCAGGATTTAACCCAACCAATTTTAATAATTCTTGAACCCTATCTTGTTTTTCTTTCCTTGTGAATGTTGTATGAACGTCTAGCGGGGCAGAAATGATTGACCCGACAGTCATCCGTGGATTGAGGGAGGCGTACGGGTCCTGGAAGATCATTTGCATCCGGTTTCTTACTTTGCGGAGTTCGTTTTCTTGTAAGAGGGTAAGGTCGATATTATCAAAAAGGATTTGACCAGAAGTGGGTTTATAAAGATGTAAAATGGTCCGTCCAACCGTGGTTTTACCACAGCCGGTCTCACCCACCAGGCCAAGCGTCTCACCTTTGTAGATATCAAAGCTGACATCATCAACAGCTTTTACATCTTTAACATGACGGTTAACGATAATTCCTTGGTAAACCGGGAAATATTTGATTAAATTTTTGACTTGTACAAGTATTTGTTTCTCAACATTCATTTTGCACCTTCTCCATTTATCTCTTGCCAGCGCCAGCAAGCAACCAGATGTTCGTTGCTTTCAGTCATTTCAAGAGGGGGGCGCTCTTCTTTACAATGTTCTTCTCGGTAAGTACACCTCGCATAAAACGGACAACCTTCAGGCAAGTTGACGAGGTCTGGCGGCAGCCCTGGAATGGAAGTTAATTTTGTTCCGGGTGCTTCATCAATCCGGGGAAGTGATCCCAATAAACCCATCGTGTAAGGGTGCCGGGTTCGCTTAAAGATTTCCATCGCATTTCCCCGCTCAATGATGAAACCCGCATACATCACATTGATCTTATGGACCATCTCCGCAATGATCCCAAGATCATGGGTGATCCACATTACCGCCATTCCTAATTCATCCTGCAGCTTAACCACCAAATCGATGATTTGAGCTTGAATGGTCACATCTAATGCAGTGGTCGGTTCATCGGCAATCAGCAATTTGGGGTTACAAGAGAGCGCCATGGCGATCATTGCTCGTTGGCGCATGCCACCTGAAAATTGGTGGGGATAATTATCGAGTCTTTTGTTTGCTTCTGGTATCCCCACCAGTGATAATAACTCGGCCGCCCTTTCTCTGGCCTGTTTCTTATTCATATCCTTGTGAAGCATGATGGCTTCCGTGATTTGCAGACCAACGGTATAGACCGGATTGAGCGAGGACATTGGGTCTTGGAAGACCATCGCAATGTCACGACCACGGATCTGCCGGATTTCTCTATCGCTCAATTTCAACAAATCCTTGCCATCAAACCAAATTTCTCCACTTTCAATTTCTCCGGGTGGAATTTGGATCAGTCGCATAATCGACAAAGCATGCACACTCTTCCCGCAGCCACTTTCCCCAACAACACCTAAGACTTCACCAGGATCCATAGAATAAGAGATGCCGTTTACTGCTTTGACAATACCGTCCTCGGTGTGAAATCGGGTTTTAAGATTTTCAATTTTTATCAATGGTTCCATTGTTCACCTGAATGTTTTTCTTTTATACTGGGTGGTTAAGCTCGGATTTTGGGGTCAAGGGCATCGCGCAGCCCATCGCCAAGAAGGTTGAATCCAAGGACACTGAATACAATCGCTAACCCTGGAAACAACACAGCCCACCAGGCGCCGCTAGATAAATACTTGTAGCTATCGCCTAACATCGCACCCCATTCTGGCTCAGGCGGAATAGCACCCAGGCCAAGAAATCCTAGTGCAGCAGCCGATAAAATTGCATTTGCCAGCCCCATGGTAGATTGAACAATGATTGGCGACAGGATATTTGGCAGAATATGTCTGAATAGAATCCGTCCATGTGACTCACCGACGGATTGAGATGCAAGTACATATTCCTTCTGGCTGACCGATAAAACTGCGGAACGCGCCAGACGTGCATATACCGGGATTCCAACAACGCCAATTGCAATCATTCCCTTTTCAAGACCAGGCCCGAGAAATGCAACAATAGCAATTGCAAGCAAGTAACTGGGAAATGAAAGGATAATATCCATTGCGCGCATGACAATACTGGAAAATATTTTTCCGCCAACGGGTCGGGCTAGAATTAGTCCGATCAGCAAGCCCAGGATGGCGCACACGAATGCAACCCAAAAGCCCACGAGTATGCCTGCAATGCCACCAATGAGCGTACCCAGGATTGCAAAATAAAGTTGGCGTGGGCTTTTTCTATCTACCAGATATCGATCATATAGGACCGAGGCAACACCTAGTCCCGCAAATAGCAAGATCTGCATAGGTTGTCTGGCAATCCAGGCGGGAAGTGACCCTAAACCTGCACCCATCAGTGTCATCAGGGCGAGCGACTCACGGAAATTCATATTGATACTTTCAAAAAATCCCGAAAGCAGCCCTAAGATCCCACCAATTGAGAGTGAGATGCCAACAGCAACCAAACCGACCCGAAGCGAATTCCACCCGCCATGGACGGTTCTCCGGAATATATCGCGCCCCAATTTGTCGGTGCCAAAAAGATGGATTTCGGGCGCTTCCTCCGTCGCCAATATTGTTGGCGCGAGTAATTTTTTGTTGTAGTCCAGGTCGGCCCTGGCCTCATATTCCCAAAAGAAATGGGCACCTGTTGCCGAAAGGATGAATACAACAACAACAATCAAGCCGATCATAGCTGTTTTGTTAGCCACCAGGCGACGCCAGGCATCAAGCCAAAGTGAGCGATGTTCTCGAACTGCGAAATCTTCAAACCCGCCGTTCTCAATTTTATTATCTGTCATGGAGCCTTACCTCAATCGTAAGTGATCCGTGGATCCAATATGGCATACGAAAGGTCCACGGCTAAATTTACTAGTAGGAATATCAACGCAATTAACAGGGTCACGCCCTGCACGATGGGGTAATCCCGGCCCAGGATGGCGTCGTAGACCCATTTGCCAATGCCTGGCCAAGAAAAGATGGTTTCTGTCAAAACGGCACCTGCGAGTAACGTGCCAGCTTGAATGCCAATGATCGTAATAACCGGTAAAAATGCGTTTTTCAAAGCGTGCCGAAACAGGACCACTCGTTCTGCTAACCCTTTAGCAGATGCCGTCCTAATGTAATCTTCCTGGAGCACATCCAACATACTGGACCGTGTCATGCGGGTGATGATCGCTGCCGGAATGGTTGCGAGGGCTACCGCTGGCATAATAATGTGCTTGAGCGCATCTACAAAACCAGCAAAATTCCCGGTTAACAAACTATCAAGAAGCAGTAAATTTGTAATTGTTTGAATTTCAACACCTGTACTCAAGCGTGCCCCGGAAGGCAGCCACTTTAGGAAAACCGAAAATAACATAATGAACATAATGCCCAACCAAAAGATCGGCATTGAAACCCCAATTAGCGAACCGACCATGGTTACCCCGTCAACTGTCGAATTCCGCCGCGAGGCAGAAGCAATGCCAGCCGGGATTCCAATTATTAAGGCAAAAAACATTGACAGTAAGGACAATTCAAGTGTCGCGGGAAACCGCTCTTTTAAGGTCTCAGCAACGGGTATGCGGCGATGAATGGAATCTCCCAGGTCTAAATGGACTAAACGGCGAAAATATCGGATGTATTGACTATCAAAAAAGCCAGTAAGATCACCTTCGGCCAACGCATCTCGATCTAAAAATGCCGGGCGGTTTAAACCGAATTGCTCTCGTATGCGTGCAACGTTTTCTTCAGTGGCATGCTCGCCAAGCATCGCGACAGCAGGATCACCAGGTATCAATCGTTGGAACAAAAAAATGACCAGAGTCACACCAATCAGCGTTGGAATGACGGAAATTAATCTGCGGAGTATGTATCTACCCAAAATGTCCTCGCTTATACTTATAAATTGGGGGGCGGTGAAATACCGCCCCCCAACAATCGACGACGATTTGATGGCTTGCCATCAAATGAAGTTAAACCCTCTTAATCAACAAACTCAACAAACTCAAAGTAATCTGCACCAACCGGCTGTGCGCCATAACCCTGGACCTTCGAAGAGAAGATCAATGGGGTGTTATTGTGGGCAATCCAGATGCGTGCAACGTCCTCATACAGCATCATTTCAGCTTGTTCGTACATTGCTTGGCGTGCCGCACGATCGGGCGTTATGGCAGCTTCCTGAAGCAAAGCAGCTAATTCAGCATTCTGATGCCAGCCTTCTCGAGCTTGGCGCTCGGCCCCACCGCTGAAGAAGTATCCCAGGAAGTTGTCAGGATCACCATTATCACCGCCCCAGCCTAACATGTACAGGCCAACCAGTGTACCTTCACGGCGTCCACCCAAATAGGTGGGCCAGTCACCTTCGAGATACAGTTCGGCTTCAAATCCTGCAGCAAAAAGGTTGGCTGCCATAGCTTCACCAATTTCAGCGGGTGAGGGATAGTAGAAACGAGTAACAGGCATGTAGTAAATGCGTAATGGAATTTTCTGACCAGCTGTGTACAGGACGGTTCCTTCAACATTGACGATGTCTTCAGCGATTGTCACTTCACTCAGTCCATCGGGGAAACCTGCTTCTGCTAAAAGGTCCCTGGCTCGTTGTGGATCATACCCTCGATCCTGAATGGCATCATTATGGCCCCAAATTAATGGAGGCAAGAAGTTTGTGGCTACTTCGCCATACGCACCGTAGAAATTTGTCACCAAACCCTGTTTATCTAGGGCAAGATCAACGGCTTCACGGACGAGCGGATTTCGAAATTCTTCGATCATGTAGTTGAACGCGAGGTAACCGGTATTCAAAGCCGGACGGGTGATGATGTAAAGATCATCAGAGCCTTCTGCGGTTTGTAGATCTTCGACAACTGCCTGCTCCAAACCGTGGATGTCACCAGCCTGAAGCGCAAGGAAACGAGCTGAATCGTCAGGAATGACCCGGAAAACGATCTGGCCGACTTTAGGCGGTCCACCCCAATAATCCATGTTGGCTTCCACGACGATTTGGGTGCCTTCTTGCCATGAAACGAACTTGAAGGGACCTGTGCCTACACAGCCAACAGATGGTGTGCCGTAGCTTTCCCCGGCAGCTTCAATCGCTGCAGGGCTTGATATGGCGAACATATCCATTGCCAGGTTAGCCAGGAAAGGAGCCAATGGGTCACTCAATACAAATTGAACATTGTAGTCATCGATTTTGACGACATCTGTAATAACGCTGGCATCATCAAAACCACCCCACATGTACTCGTAATATTCATAGACCTGACTGTCATAGTGTTGAGGATGATCCGTAAAGCGCCATCGTTCGTAATTATAGATAACCGCATCGGCATTGAAGTCAGTTCCATCATGGAACTTGACGCCTTCACGGAGTTTACAATCCCAGACGGTCGCTTCGTCATTGGGAACACATTCTTCAGCCAATGCCGGTACCGGTACCGTGCTGCCAAGTTCATATTGGTACAGCGGTTCCAGAACCTGCCCGGTGACGCGGAATGATTCGCCATCGGTTACGAGTGCAGGATCTAATTGAACCGAGTCTGCTCCTCGACCGAAGATGAAAATGTCGCCGGGGGCAGAAACTTCTGGTTCTTCAACGACAGGTGCCTCTGGCTCTGCAGGGACTTCTGGTTCCTCTACAACAGGAGCCTCTGGCACGGATGGGGTTTCTGGTTCTGCTGTGGGAGCACAAGCTGCCATCAACATACCGATGATGATTAAAGCCCCAAATATTTTCAACATAGCTTTATTAGACATATTTCTCCTTATATTAGATCGACACAAAATTGGGATAAACATTTATCAAATCAGCCAATAAACCTCCTTGCCTAATTGAGTTGTGAATTTCCTTGTGAATAAGCAATACACAATTTTACACTAGTTTTTGGATTTTATGTGCCTTTTTATTTGGTAATTGGATTTAATAACTTGTTAACAGGAAATTATTAATTTCGTTATACAGAGAATATATGAACAATATTATCGCCAAATATAAATACACCATTGCTCCACTTTGCCAGGAAACCTAAATATTGTTTTGATTTTTTGGATTGATTTTTGGAAATTATTCGCCAAAGCTCGTTTTTCTAAAAGCATTCATATATTGGAAATGGATGTTTATCAAAATAAAATTCTGTTTGGCTTAAAGCAGATTTTGCAGCCCTGTTTACCCATGCTTTTTTGGTGAGCCTTTTAGGCCGTTGCCAGTCAAAGTTAGGAGCACATTTGAAACTTGATTTTCCTCTTCAACCAAAATTTTCAAAGCAGCTATCACCAATGCACTAGTAGGTTCAACATAATAACCTGAGTGAGCCAATTCTTGCTGTCCTAAAATAATGTCTTCCTCTTTGACTGCTATTACCAATCCATCAGATTCCCTTACCGCCTGCAGCAGACGTTTACCGCGCACGGGTTTGGCGATTGATACGCCCTCCGCAACAGTTTGCCCAGTCGGGATAATACCTGGTACGTCATCCAAGCCCGCTTTCCAGGCCTGATACAGCGGCGCAACCTTTTCAGATTGGACGGCTACCAATCGCGGTATTCGTTCAATCAATCCTGCAGCTAACAAGCGGGAAAATCCGAACCAGAACCCTAGAAATTGTCCACCTTGGGCGACTGGGCACAGGATCCATTCAGGCGCTTTTCGATCCAACTGCTCCCACACCTCAAAAGCAGCCGTCATCTGGCCAGCCAAATATGCCGGTTGATAAGCATGGGAAGCATAAGTTCTCCCTGAGCCTACAGCTCCCTGGGCTGCGTCTTCAGTGTCTTTGCGTGTTCCTGCAATCTTGATCATCTCGACGCCGTAGAGGGCGATTTGGTGCTGTTTAAAGGGCGATGCATAATCTGGGACGAAGATCTGGGTGGGGATGCCAAACCGGGCGCCATGGGCAGCCAATGACGCGCCTGCATTTCCGGAAGAATCTTCGACCATCGATTTGACGCCCATATGCACCAGTTGGTTGACCATCGGATTGACGCCCCGATCCTTAAATGAGCCTGTTGGCATCAGGTATTCAAGTTTTAGGTGAACTTGTTTTCCATAAAGCGTGCTGGGTACCAGCGGGGTCCACCCCACACCCATGTGTTGGTACGGCGTTTTTACATCCAAACCCAATAACTCGCCATAACGCCAAATACTTCTATCTTCAGTCTTGAGCTTGTTTACATCAAAACCCGGCTGAAATACAGGCTCCCAGGCGCCGCCACAGCTACAGCGCCAGGCATCCAGAGAAAAATCGGTCAATTTTCCACAGTCATGACAAATAACACGCATTAGCTCTATCCTTTAGGTTAGATGACACCTTGGTGGGCTGCGATTCGGAAAACATTATCAGCAGTTGTAACCGTAAGTAAATAACCCGTCCGTATATGCTCCTGCCCCAATCCTTTAATATTTTTTGTTCTTAACACAGGGCAATTCGCCGGTATCTTCCGTCCGATGCGTTTTGCGCGAGTTTGGATGATTTCCTCGATTTTTTAACATGCTGTTTCCATACTGAGTAATCCAACCAGGAAATCCTTAATTGAATTTTACCAAATTCGCGGATGATCGTCGGAGTTTAACCTAAATCAATCCGAAGAGTCACACCTGCACAACTTAAGGCTACACGAAACCAATTTATATTTTATAAATCCTGGAGTTTCTGAGCGGTTTTCTCGCGTAAACGCTGACAGGTAATATATCAATCGCATGTGAGACTCGTTGGATTAAAATGCTTAATCGAAAGGGTTACCTGATTAAACTGATGAGTGCGATTATAATTGCGACAAAACAACCGGGTCTGAAGCCCATCCTATGGTTCAATGTTAAGGAGTTTTGATGTTAAAAGTTAGCGTCATTGGTGGTGGTTCGACTTATACACCTGAATTATTAAGCGGGTTTCTGAATAGGCAGGATGAATTTCCGCTGGATGAATTGTGGTTGATGGACATCGACCCCACACGGTTGAAGGTTATTGGAAGCTTTGTTCAAAGAATTGCGGCAAAACACAATGCCCGCTTTAAAATTATCATGAGCACCGATCAACAAGAATCGATCCGTAACGCTTCTTATGTCATCACCCAAACCCGCGTGGGTAAGATGGAAGCACGTCGGCAGGATGAATATCTTGGCCAACGTCACGGTTTGGTCGGTCAGGAGACCACCGGCGTCGGCGGGATGGCTAATGCCCTGCGCACCATCCCGGTGGTCCTTGAGGTGGCCGCTGACATTGAGAAATTTGCACCTAACGCCTTGTTGCTCAATTTCGCCAACCCTTCCGGTTTGGTGACTGAAGCCATCTTTCGTACGACACCCTCAGTTCACGCGGTCGGGGTGTGCAACGCACCGATCAGTGTAAAAATGGAACTATTAGAAACGCTCAACCAGGATTTAAGCATCAATATCCTACCTGAAGAAGCTCAAATCAAATGCCTGGGTTTAAATCATCTTTCCTGGTTTTATGGTTTGGAAGCCAGGGGGATCGATTATTGGCCGCAAATTATGTCGGCATTGATTCGAGAAGCGGAAGTCCAGGACGAACCATTATTTGATGTTGATACCTTAAAATCTTTACGCATGCTGCCCAACTATTATCTGCATTATTACTACGCCACTGATCAAGTTTTAAAACAGCAAGCACTCTGGCCCCCTTCTCGGGCAGAAGAAGTTATCCAAATTGAATCCGACCTGATCAAACAATACCAGGACCCAAAACAAGAACACCTTCCTGAAGATATGATGAAGCGCGGCGGTGCGTTTTATTCGACGGTTGCAGCGCAATTGATCAACGCACACTTCAACGACCTTCACCAAACCCAAGTGTTGAATGTGCGCCATCATGGTGCGGTTATGGGCTGGAACCCGGATTGGGTGTTGGAATTACCCTGCGAGGTTTCTTCCAGTGGTATCAAACCCTTGCCAGCTGCCCCCCTGCCACCAGTCTGTGAAGGTTTGATCGCACAAGTCAAAGCTTATGAAATCCTGACCGTTGAAGCAGCTGTCAAAGGTGATCGTGATGCTGCATACCAAGCATTGCTGGCGCATCCCTTAGGACCACCAGCAAATCAAATCAGTCAAGTCCTGGAAGATATGCTCACAACCAACCGAGCGTACTTACCCCAGTTTTTCAATTAAAATGGGTCTGGGAGGAGCGGAAACTTGAAAGAACCTCACAGAAGTAAAAATTATCTCCTAGGCATTGATACCGGAACCAGCAAAACCCATGCCATGCTGTCCACTTGCAGCGGTGAAGTTATGGGTTTTGGCGAGTCTGGCTGCGGCAATTACGAAGTGGTCGGTTTTGATGGTTTCAAAGATGCGATGCGAGAGGCAACAGAACAGGCATTGAACATGGCTGGAATCAATAAGGCTCAAATCCTCAGCATGGGTTTGGGTATTTCTGGATATGATTGGCCTTCGGAAGCGCCGCTGATGACCGCAGCTATTCAAACCTTAGCGATTGAATGTGATTATCGGTTTGAGAATGATGTCACGATTGGGCTCATTGCTGGCTCATCCGAGGGATGGGGTGTTGCGGTTGACGCGGGTACCGGTAACAATGTGCGCGGGCGCGATCCGGAAGGTCGTATTGGCCGAATTACTGGTAACAGTGTTTATTATGGCGAAATTGGCGGCGGGGGTGAAATGGTCTGGCTGGCACAAATTGCAGTGACTCATGCATGGTCTCTGCGCGGCCCAAAAACGCGATTGACCCAAGCATTTATGGACTTTGCCGAAGTTGAGTCTGAGTTCGAATTGATCGAAGGTCTGGCCACAGAGCAAATTCATCTACCACCTATTCTGGCTGAAGAGATCTTCCGGTTGGCTGCGCAGGGAGACTTGGTTGCCGGCGAGATCATCACGACCTCCGCCCATGAGATAGGGCTAAATGTCAATGCGGTCATCAAACAGTTAGATCTGCAGCAGCGCAGCTTTGACTTGGTACTCATTGGCAGCATTTTTAAGGCTGGTGAACCATACTTGAATCCTTTCCGCCAAACAGTGAATGGCTTTGCACCTGGGGCAAACCTGATTTGGTTATCTGTTCCACCGGTGGTCGGTGCAGTACTATTGGCTGCTGAAGTTGTCCGTATCCCCCTCCACGAAATCAGGGGGACCCTAATTGATTCTGCCAGCCGCTTTCTGATTTAGCGAGCCAACGATCCAATTGTTTGTAATGACGGAAAATTGAAAATTCTCACAATGAACAATCTGTGATTAACATAATCTGTGATTAACATAATCTGTGATTAACATAATCGAGGGTGTTGAAAAACGAACAATGATTAATCATCATTTGTTAAAATCTAAAAATATTTCCATTAACTATTATTATTCTCAACATTATATCGATACGTAGGGGCAACTCTATGCGTAGCACTCTCTGCGAAGCGCTCTTCGAGTCGAGCCGTGGTTGCCTCGCGTAGCACTCTCTGCGAAGCGCTCTTCGAGTTGAGCAGGGCGGACACAGAGGTCCGCCCCTACGGTAAAAAATTTTATAGAATAAAATATCATTTTCAACACTCTCATATAATCTGTAATTGACAGAAACTAAGTTGATGCTAAAATTGACACTTAACGATAAATTGACATACATCAAGGAGACAAATTTATGTCAGCATTAGCTGTGCTGGGTGGCGATCCTATCCGCACCGAATCTTATCCTCGCTGGCCAGTTTTTGACCAAGCAGAGATTCAAGCGGTCACCGAGACGGTTCTTTCAGGGCGCTGGGGTGGTTCACCTTATCCAGGGCCAAACACTGCAAAATTCGCAGCAAAATTTTCCGAGATGCAGGGCGGTGGCATAGCTGTGCCAATGATGAACGGGACCATCACGATGGAAGTTGCCTTACGCGCAGCTGGCATTGGCTGGGGAGACGAAGTGATCGTCCCCGCTTATACCTTCCAAGCCACAGCGGCGGCACCGATGGCGGCCGGTGCGATTCCTGTACTGGTCGATGTCAGTCCAGATAGTTACTGCATTGACCCCGCAGCGGTCGTGAATGCCATCACTGAAAGGACGAAAGCGATTATCGTTGTTCACCTCGCTGCCCAAATGGCAGATATGGATGCCATCATGGATATTGCCAGGGCACACAACCTGGTTGTGATTGAAGATGCTGCGCATGCGCATGGTGCCCGTTGGCGCGACATGGGAGCAGGCACAATCGGTGATTTTGGTTCTTTTAGCTTACACTCAGCAAAGATTTTAACGACCGGTGAAGGTGGCGTTCTGCTCTGTAAGGACCAACATATGGCTGAACTGGCTGCAAGTATTATTGACTGCGGCCGTCCAAAAGATACTGATAAACAAAACTTCACCATGGGTGTTAACTATCGCTGGTCTGAGCTGCACGCAGCCCTTGGCCTTGTGGCTTTGGAGCGCTTTCCAGGACAAATGGCGCAACGCGCTGAAATGGCGGATTATTTAGAAGAATGCGTCAGCGAGATACTGGGAATTTCCATGCTCCCCCGCGATCCACGCCAGACCCGCCGCAGCCAATATCGTTACATCCTTAAAATTGACCCGGATTATTATCAATGCAATAACGACACATTCTGTTATGTCATGGTCAAGGAAGGTTTACCAGTGGACACAGGCTACCCGGCCATGCATCGTTATGATCTGTTCCAACCCCAACTCTCCCACTTACCGGTTCCGGTGGCATTTCCGGAGTATTTCAAATTTGATGAAATGTCCTTTCCTATTGCTGAGGCAGCCTCTGAATGCGAGTCGGTTTGGATGGGCGAATCTATCTTCAGATCTGGAAAGCATGGTGTGGACGGTCTTGTTGCAGGATTGCAAAAATTACACGATAACCGTGAAAAGTTACCACAGCTTGCAGAGCAGTTTGCTGAGGAAATTGAAATTCACGATCAACTCTCTAAAATGCGCAAAAGAAGGTAGAGGTCACTTTTGGAAGGGAATAAACGGCTGCCTGTCAGCAACAGGCAGCCGTTTTCTGTTACCAGCCTAAAGCGCATCCATCTTTACGTGGGTCTGAACCAGCGACCAGCACACCGGTGTGGGGGTCTCTTTGAATAATTTGCCCGCCGCCAAAGACAATGCGCTGCCTGCCGCTGATCGGTGACACATGGTGGCCTTTCCGACGCAGAGCGGCCATCTCGTCAAAAGAAAAGCCTGCTTCCAGGTAGACTTCGCCTCCCGGATCATTTGCTCCCACCCCACCGCCATTGAGGATTTTCAAACAGAATCTCGGCATATCCAATGCCTGTTGAGGATTGTGACCAAGATCTACCATGTTTGATAGCACTAGCAGGTGTCCTTGGGGCTGCATAAAGCCGCCCATTACGCCGAAGCTGGCAAACAACTCGGCATCTTTAGTGATCATCCCGGGGATAATGGTATGATAAGGCCGTTTACCCGGCTCAAGCGCATTGGGATGGTCTGGGTTAAGGCTGAATGTCGTTGCCCTGTTTTGTAAGAGCACCCCGGTGCCTGGCACCACTAACCCGGTTCCACCACCCATGTACAGGCTGTTGATCAATGAGCAGGCGTTTCCCGCACCATCAACAACACTCAGGTAAACGGTGTCATCACCCACAGGACTAACTTTGATTTTGAGGTGCTCAATGGCAGACAGTGGGTCTACTAATTCACGCCGAGATAGGATAAATTGATCAGAAAACAACTCGGAGTAAGGGATATCTTGAAAATGGGGATCAGAAACCCATTGCAGTGCTTCTAAGAAACCCAGGCGCATGCATTCGATGAGCGTGTGGGTACGTTGCACAGGGGTCATGTTTGCTAGGTCATAACCTTCGGCAATTTTAGCAGCGATGATTGCTGCCAGCCCCTGTCCATTGGGCGGACATTCATACAGGCGTACCCCCCTGTAATCCGTGAAAATCGGTTCGACCCATTCTGCTTCAAACCTGGCCAGGTCTGAGGGTTCCAGCCATCCATCGTAACGCTGGACATGATTGCAAAGTTTTTGTGCGAAATCTCCGGTATAAAAGAAATCCCTCCCACCTGCTGCAAGTTCTTGAAGCGTCTCGCCAAGGGTGGGAAGACTGATCCGTTCGCCAACTTTTGGTGCGCAGCCATTGACGAGGAATTCTTGTGCGCTTGGTTGCGGTGGCCCGGGATATTGGAGGTGTTTGGGGTCAGATTCATCCCAATTCTCACGGAGCAGGTGTTTCTTCATGATGTTCCAGCCTGAGCCAATCCATTCAGTCACCGGGTAACCCTCAAAGGCATATTTGATGGCTGGGGCTAATACCTCACCCAAAGATAGTTTCCCGAACCGCTCGAGAAGCGCTGTCCATGCGCCGACGGTTCCCGGCACGCTCACGGCATGGCCTGTAAAATGCGGAAACTGTTCATAACCAGATTGCGTCAATGTTGCAATGTCTGCAGAACCTGCCGCTGGACCGCTGCCGTTTAACGCGAACACTGTTTTTTCTGTTGCGTCCCAAAAAAGGACAAAACAATCGCCACCGACACCGGTTGAAAAGGGTTCTACGACGTTTAACATTGCAGCAACCGTCACAGCCGCATCCGCTGCTGTGCCGCCCGCCCTTAAAATATCCAATCCTGCCATAGTCGCCAGTGGCTGACTGGATGCGACCATGCCATTGACGGCCATTACATTGCTGCGCCTGGAACGAAAATCAAAATCGTATTTCATCGTTACTCCAAATAAATCTCAATCGACCATTGGCTACATTTAGGCGTTTGTTTCAAATAATTGAGCTATTCAATACCGCTTCA
This sequence comes from Candidatus Brevefilum sp., assembly GCA_019428905.1. Taxonomy (GTDB): domain Bacteria; phylum Chloroflexota; class Anaerolineae; order Anaerolineales; family Anaerolineaceae; genus Brevifilum. The sequence continues at coordinate 3,065 of JAHYJN010000041.1, read as the reverse complement.
CTAGTTTACCACAGCTAAAATGAGTAACTCTGATCGCTGCCTGTTTTTACGACGAAAATGCAGGTGTGGACATTCGTGGTCGCTTTATCATCGATCCCGATTTTGTTATCCGGGCGGCAGAAGTACTGACAGCAGAGGTCGGTCGGAATGTCTCTGAGCTCATTCGCCAGGTGCAAGCCTTCAAGCATGTCGTCAAAACTGGCGAAGTAACGCCTTCTGGGGCGACCCGGCAAAAAGACCCTCAAACCCGGCCCGGATTTAGTGGGAATGGTTTGGAAAGCGTGGACACCAGAAGAAGCTTTCGAGTAAACACCCAAAATTGGCGCAATATCTAACGGGTCCGATCGTAAAGAACCGGACCTGTTGTTGTTTCACTTTGAGTCATTGGTGAATTACAGACCAAGCATGAAGAGTGTGAACAAAGGGGCGAAAATCACTGCCATTTTACCTACCAGCTTGATCAAGATATCCAAGGACGGGCCAACGGTATCCTTTAAAGGGTCGCCAATCGTGTCGCCGATCACGCTGGCTTTGTGGGCTGTGCCGCCTTTGCCCGCAAAATGGCCGGCTTCAATGTGCTTTTTGGCATTGTCCCATGCACCACCTGCATTGGCCATTTGAATTGCCATCGGCAGACCAACCAGCAGCGACCCCATCAGCAGCCCGGCCACAGCTTCGGGGTTGAGGATCAAACCCAAAGCCAGCGGGATGATGATCGTCAGAATACCTGGTAAAAGCATGGAGTTCAGGGCATGGATGGTCGCAATATCCACAACCTTGACGTAATCCGGTTTTGCTGTCCCTTCAAGTAATCCTTTAACCTCAGCAAACTGGCGGCGGACTTCTTCAACGACGGCAAATGCGCCTTTACTGACCCCCTTAATCGTCAGTGAAGAAAACAGGTAAACCACCATGGCGCCAATAAATAAGCCAGCTACCACCTGTGAATCGGTAATGCTGGCCACGGTGATGTTGACGGTTTCAAAATAGGTTGCTAACCAGGCCAAGGCAGCCAGCGCGGCAGAGGCAATGGCAAAACCCTTTGCTAAGGCAGCCGTTGTATTCCCGACAGCATCCAGCATTTCACAATGTTCGCGCACCGTATGATCCAATTTTGCCATTTCGGCAATGCCCGCCGCATTATCTGTAACGGGTCCATAGCAATCCATTGCAAGCAGCATCCCCAAATTGGCCATCATCCCTACCGAGGCGATGGCAATGCCCAGCAAACCTGCAAAATAAAACGAAGCCACTGTTGCTACCGCAATTACGACGATGGGTATTACTGTGCTCATATTGCTGACTGCCAAACCCTGGATCACCAGGATGGCAGGGCCTTTTTGGCTTGAGTCAGCCATGTCAAGGACTGGCTTGTGCTCCGATGTGTAATATTCGGTCACCGGGCCGATGATAAAGCCAGTGGCCAAACCGATCAAAACACACCAAAAGATGGGCATGCCATCAGCTTGGAGGAAATGCCTCAACATGAAAAAGGCGCCTATCACCAGCAATAAATTGCTGATATAAACGCCGATGTTCATCGTTTGGTGCACCTTACGCACTTGCTCCTCGTAGGAGCTGCCTTCAACCTTTGGCGAACGTACAAACAAACTGCCGATCAGTGATGTGAGCAATCCAATCGAGCCTAATAAAAGGGGGATGATGACCCCGACATGCCCTAAGGTTATTTGTCCCAAAACCATGGCAGCTACCAGGGCGGAAACATAGCTCTCATAAAGGTCTGAGCCCATTCCGGCAATATCCCCTACGTTGTCACCGACATTATCGGCGATGGTGGCCGGGTTGCGGGGATCGTCTTCAGGGATACCAATTTCAATCTTGCCGACCAGGTCCGCGCCAATATCTGCACTTTTAGTGAATATGCCTCCGCCAACTCGCAAGAATAGAGCCACACATGTTGCACCAAATACAAAGCCCAACCACACATAAGGCGATTCAAAGATTATTGTCAGAAGGGTTAAGCTAAGCAGCCCAAACCCAACTAAGAAGAATGAAGTGATCGTACCGCTTGAAAAAGCGACACCAAACGCATTTGACCAGTGTGTTCGGGCTGCGTTGGCCGTGCGCACATTGGCTCGCGTGGCCACACTCATCCCAATCCAGCTGGCAAGCGCAGACACTATCGTACCCATCAGGAAACTGACGCTTACCCAGGGACGTGGTTCAATAAACAATCCCAAAAGCACAGCAAGTGCAAGGGAAAAAACCACTAATATTTTATACTCGCGCTTCAAAAATGTCTGTGCACCATCCTGGATGTGACCAGCTAGTTCTTGCATTTCTGCAGTGCCAGCCTCTAACTTAAGCATCCTCCGTAACAAGTAGGCCGCAAATGCCAAGGTTAACACACAGCTGATGATGATGATCCAGCGCATATCTGGTAAGCCTATGTTGTCACTAAAAATGGATGCAATGATGATCAGTAATGCTGCAGTCCCCCAAGCAATACGATAAACAGTCTTTTGAGCCAAATGTTCCTCCTAAAAATTGATGGTTAGAGAAGCAGGTTCAATGGATTGAATATAATTATTTTTTTGTGTTACTGTGTTTTTCCCGCATTAAGCTGAAGAAGGAATTGATGTTTTGGACGATTTGTTTTGGTGAGCATATCGTCGGTCTGAGCATTAGGAATTTACCTTTCCTCCTCGCAAAACCATTCATTTGAAAAGTAATTATTTTAATATTGTCTCAATGCAATTCAGCAAAGCCAATCATAACATAAAAATCATTTTTTGTCGTTTTAGTCACTCCTTGGCTGTGTAAGCCCTGAGGAGAACGGTCTCGGGTGCGGCTTGAATTGTAAAATAACCCATTGCCGCTGGTAGCAAACAGAATTGAACCTTACGCATTGGTATGCCTGCGATAAGCGCCTCACCAGACAATACACCCCAAATTTCTAATGAAGTCCCATCACACTGACCGGCATACGCCATTTGATTTTTAACCACTATCCGTTCTGCTATGAAATACGGATTTTGGCAGAGTCTCTCACGTTTCAGGTGCTGTGTTTCCTCAATGACCATTGCGCCAGGAAGGTTAAATTT
>JAHYJN010000139.1 GCA_019428905.1 Candidatus Brevefilum sp. | reverse complement strand
GTGGGTGGGCTTAGGTGCACTGGTGATCATTCTTCCGTTACTATTACTTAGCGGAACGCTGATTTTCTTCCAGGTACGCCAGCTTAATTTACCTAATGTATTTATTTACGATCGGAGCGTTGGTATGCTCAGCCAGGATGAAACAATCGCCCTGATTGACCAAATTTGGAATCAGAACCGCACCATCCAATTGGTGGCTGGAGAGGACCCTGGCATCCAATACCGGCTGACGCCCAAAGACCTCGGCTTATGGGTCGATCCCCTCGAAACTGCCATCGCCGCTTATTCCGTCGGCAGGACGAGAGAACCTTTCGCTGACCTGGGTGCAGCGATCAACGGCCAGTCTCGCATCATCATGCCCGTACTGTATTATGACGAAAGCCTGGCCAGGCAGACCCTGGAATCAGTGCAGGATGACCTGTATATTTCACCCATCGATGCTGCCGTTTCATATGATGACGGGACCTGGGTAGCTTTGCCAGGGAGCGAAGGCCGCACCGTTGACATCGATGCAACGCTTGCAGACCTCTCTGAGAACACGTTTGCCATCCTCACAGCAGGGTCGATCCCTTTATACCTCCAAACCGTACCGCCCCAAGTCGCTGACCTCTCCCCACTATTAGATGAAATTGAAAGTGTCATCGAACAGGATCTGCGCCTGCGTGGCTATGACCCAATCACCGATCAATCTTTTTCATGGTCCGTACCCGACGAACACAAAGGAAGTTGGGTGAGGGTCGATCCCGAATCCGGACAGGTCAGCCTGTCAATCAAAACGGGTGATGTTCAGCAGCTGCTATCTAGCTGGTCCCGTGACCTGGGCAGCGACCGCTCTTTTGACCCCGAATTGGAAACAGAATCGATCATTGAAGGTTGGCATGCAGGTAAGACGCCTACGATAACAGTTTATCATGACCCGACAATCTACACCGTCAGCCCAGGTGAGAGCTTGTGGTCCATCTCGCTCAAATTGGGAATGCCTATGTGGTACATCATGGAGGCTAACCCAGGGCTCACCATCGACACCCTTTCAGTTGGGATGAACCTGGCCATTCCTTCGAAAAACGTCCTGTTGCCCTTGCCCGCGGTTCCCAACAAACGGATTGTGGTCGACATCAGCAAGCAGCGGATGACCGTCTATGAGGACGGACAAGTCCGCGACACCCACATCGTCAGCACCGGGGTGGAAGATTCACCCACCATGGCAGGTGTTTTCCAAATTCAAACGCATGAACTGAACGCATACGCATCCAATTGGGATCTATACATGCCCCACTTCCTGGGCATTTACGAAGCCTGGCCGGGTTTTATGAACGGCATTCACGGATTACCCCTGCTCTCCAGCGGTAATCGGCTGTGGGCCAGCAACCTCGGCTCGCCAGCCTCCTATGGCTGCATCATCCTAAATTTGGCAGCAGCGGAAGACTTGTATCATTGGGCTGATCCTGGTGTGGTCGTGGAAATCACAAAATAACCTCACTGGTTTTGGTTCCTCCTAACGACTAAGGGCGAATAATTCGCCCAGCGCGATTAAATGGATGCATAGATGAGCGGCACAGCCCTATAATAATCACGAGTCAAACCTTAGAAATGCAAGATGGAATAATACTTGCAATCCATTAACCATACTGAGAAATACCCGATTGGATGTGAAGCTGCGCACACATGGCAAGTAACCTGTCAACCTTTTTCAACATCTTGGCCAGCCCACCTGGTGACCTGATTTACCACCTGGTGGTCAGTTTGGCATTGCTTCTGACTGGCGTATATGCCCTAGTGCATCAACAAAAAGAACCCGGCAGCAGCCAAGCACGCCGTACCTTCATAGGCTGCTGCATCCTCCTGCTTCTGCAACTGATTTTGGTTAGTTTGCGCATTTTTTCCACTTTTCTATCTGTAGAAAACACGATTTTCTTTACTTTTGTCGAACGATTAACCGCCACACTGACAATCACCTGGCTAATTTGGGTATTTTTTAATGCTGAAGAACCCGCCTTACCCACCCGTTTTATCATTTTCCTATCTCTGACCCTGGTTATCCTAGCGGGTGTGTCAATAGCCTTGGTGCCGCAGCTTTCGCAATCATCCCGGTTCAACCTCCTTTCCCTGGATCTATTGTGGCAGCTCCTCGCGATTGCCCTGATCCTGGCTGGGTTAGCCCTGGCGCTATTCAATAACCCATCCCAACAGGCTGTGATGATCCTGACCCTGCTCGTGCTGGCCGTTGGTCACCTGCTGCAAATTTCTCTGCAAAACCAGATGGGGCTGGAGATGGGTGCTGTTCGGTTCGCCCAAACCTTGGGGTTGCCCTGGTTGATGGTTTTAATCCAGCGCTTTTCAGCGTCTGGAAGCTCTCAGGCAACCCAGGATACGGACGCCGCAGAGACGTTTACAGAACTTCGGGTGGACACCAAACCCACCTTGATGAATTTGCTCTTAAAGATCAATTTAACCCAAACGGGCGAAGAAAAAATCCGAGCGATCGTGCAAGCCCTCAGCCTGTCGGTCGTGGCAGATATTTGCTATTTGGTCAGAATACCCGTGGAAGGCGATAAAGTGGAAATCCTCTCAGGCTATGACCTGATACGGGAAACTTATCAACAGCCCGATACATTGGCCAAAGCAGATCTGCCGCGAATCATGGAAGCCTGGCAAAACGGCCAAGCCCTTGCACTGTGCGGTGATCACTCACAGGTTCGTGATGCGGTCACGCTGGGTTTGTTGATCAAGTACTATTCCGTCGGTAACCTATTCGCGTTTCCCCTTGGGCTTGATAACCAGGCATTGGTCGGGGGCGTGATCTTCCTCTCGCCGTATACCGGTAAATGTTGGGGTGAAAAAACCAAGCGATTAATGGATCAGATCAAAGACACCTTAGCCCAGGTTCTATTTCTGCCGGATCCACATGAAAAGACCAGGCAGGCATTAA